>NZ_JBHWIR010000072.1:0-17678 GCF_042731835.1 Kitasatospora sp. NPDC059817
GCCGTCGGCCACACCGACTCCGACTACGCCACCACGCTGGAGGCGATCGACGCCGGCGCGAGCGTCGCCACCCACCTCTTCAACGCCATGCCCGGGATCGCCCACCGCGCCCCGGGCCCGATCGTGGCGCTGCTGGAGGACGAGCGGGTGACCGTCGAGCTGATCAACGACGGCGTGCACCTGCACCCGTCCGTGCTCGACCTCGCCTACGGCACCGCCGGGGCGTCCCGGGTCGCCCTGATCACCGACGCGATGGGCGCGGCCGGCATGGGCGACGGCCTCTACCCGCTCGGCCCGCTCCAGGTCGAGGTCAAGGACGGCGTCGCCCGGCTGGTCGAGGGCGGCGCCATCGCCGGCTCCACGCTCACCCTGGACGTCGCCTTCAAGCGCTCGCTCACCGTCAACGGCCTGACGCTGAACCAGACCGTCGAGTCGCTGTCCGCCACCCCGGCCCGCCTGCTGGGCCTCGCCGACTCGATCGGCTCGCTGGAGACGGGCAAGCAGGCCGACCTGGTCGTGCTCGACTCCGAGGGCTACGACCTGGTCGCCGTCATGCGCCGCGGCCGCTGGGTCCTCGGCGGCGAGCGCTTCGACGTGGTCAAGCCCGCCTGACGGAGCGCCGGAACGCCGACGGCCGCCCTTCCCCCACGGGGACGGGCGGCCGTCTCGCGTTCCGGCTCAGCTGCTCAACCGGTCAGCTGCTCAACCGGTCAGCCGGTCGCATTCGGTTCGAGGGTGATCTGGTCGATCAGGATCGACCCGGAGGGCACGGTGAAGGTGATGCTGTTCGTCCCGGCCTGGAGCTGCGGGAGTATCCAGGTGTTGAACCAGGAGGACGCCGGGTCCTTGCCGGGCACGTAGTTCTTGAAGAGCAGCCCGCTCGGCCAGTCCTTGCCGTTCACCGAGGCGGCGCCCTTCAGGTCCCCGCCGGTGTTGTTGTAGTGCACGTTCAGCTTGTAGGTGCCGGCCGCGGCGACCTCGCCGTTCCAGGTCACCGAGCCGCCCGGCTGGAGCGTCAGGTAGCTGCCGTCGGCGGACTTGGTGCCCTTGACGCCGTTGCCGGACGGCGCGTTCTGGGCCTGGAGCTGGCCCGCGTCCACGGTCAACGGGCCGGCCGGGGCGGTGGTGCTCGCCGAGGCCGAGGCGGTCGGGGACGAACTGCCGGTCGCCGGGGTGCTGGGGGGAGCCGCGGCGGTGGTCTGGGCGCCGCCCTTGGCGGTCTTGTCGCCCTCCGGGTCGCCCTTGGAGAGCGCGATCCCGGCGCCGATCGCTATGGCCGCGACCACCGCGACCGCGCCGATCACCGCGCCCTTGCTCCGGCCGCTGCTCGACCGGTCCTCCCCCGGCTGCGGCCGGGAGTGCTCGGCGTAACGGGTCTGCTGGGTGGGCGCGGTGCCGTGCTCGGGCTGCTGTTGCTGCGGCGGGTACGGCTGCTGGCCGCCGGGGTAGCCCTGCTGCGGCCCCGCCTGCTGGCCGTACGGGGGCTGCTGCGGCCGCGGCTGGTAGGGCTGCTGCCCGTACTGGGCCCGGCCGACCTCCATCGGACGGCTGTACGACGTCCGGGGCACGCCCTGCTGTGGCTCGGCCGGCTGCCCGGAGGCACCCTCCGCCGGGCGGTAGAGGTAGCCGAACGGGTCGTCGTCCTGCGGGGCACCGCCCTCGGGCGCTCCGTTGTTGCCGGCGGTCGTCACGGTGGTCAACTCCCCCATCCGGTTCGCGCCGCCGGGATGCGGGCCGCCGGCGCAGATCATGGACGCTGTCGTACCCGGGAACCCTACCTGTCCTTTGTGACAGCCGGAAAAGAGCCCTTGACAACCCGTGGGTAACCAGGACCGGCGGGCTCAGCCCGCCCGTCGGTGCGAGCGCTCGCCCCGCGCGCCGCGCACCGCGCCGCCCCGGGCCCGCTTCTCGTCGTACATCCGCTCGTCCGCGGTGTGCAGCACCTCCTCGATGCTCATCCCGCAGCCCGCCCAGCCGACGCCGAGGCTCACCCCCACCCGCATCGCCCGGCCGTCGATCCGCATCGGCGGGATGATGGCGCCCCGCAGCCGGTGGGCCAGGTCCTTGGCCTCCTCGCGGCCGATCCCGTCGGCCAGCACGACGAACTCGTCGCCGCCGAGCCGGGCCACCGTGTCGCCGTCCCGGACGGCCTGGCTCAGCCGCCGGGCGACCTCGACCAGCACCGCGTCGCCCGCGTTGTGGCCGAACCGGTCGTTGATCGACTTGAAGCCGTCCAGGTCGCAGAAGAGCACCGCGAGCCCCTTGTCCAGCGACGCCGCGACGCCGGAGCGGAACGGTGCGGACCACGCCTCGCCGCCCGGGCCCTGGTCGGCCGGGACCACCGCGTGCACGTGCTCCCCGTAGCCCGGGGCGAGGCCGTACGGCGGGCCGCCCTCGGGCGTCCCGTAGCCGTGCACCGGCCCGCCGTACGGGTCCGCGCCCTCCAGCCGGTCGTACGCGGCGTGCGCGCTGTAGGAGTCGGCCGGGTAGCCGTACGGCGCCGGGTAGGCCGGCTCGCCCGGCCCGGCGGGGGCCCCGACGGTCTGCGGCTCGGCGCAGAGCCGGCGGCCCAGCCGGGCCTTCAGTTCGGCGCCGTTCGGCAGGCCGGTGAGCGCGTCGTGGCTGGCCCGGTGGGCGAGCTGGAACTCGTGGCGCTTGCGGTCCTCGATGTCCTCGACGTGGGTGAGCAGGAAGCTCGGGCCCTCGGCCGCGTCCGCCACGATCGAGTTGCGCAGGCACACCCACTGGTAGCCGCCGTCCCGCCGGGACAGCCGCAGTTCCGCCCGGCCGCTCTCGGCGCTGGTGCGCTCCAGCAGCGCCCGGTCCTCCGGGTGCACGAGGTCGGCGAAGCTCTGCTGGCGCAGCACCGCGCGGGGGCGGCCGAGCAGACGACAGAGCGCGTCGTTGACCCTGGTCAGCTGGCCGCGCCCGGCGCCGTGCAGTTCGGTGATGGCCATCCCGCTGGGCGCGTACTCGAAGGCCTGGCGGAAGCTCTCCTCGCTGGCCCGCAGGGCCTGCTGCTCCTTCTCCAGGCGGGCCAGCGCGCGCTGCATCTCGGCCCGCAGCCGGGCGTTGCCGATCGCGATGGAGGCCTGCAGCGAGAACATCTCCAGCGCCTCGCGGGTCCACGCCCCGGGCCGCTTGCCGCTGCGCGGGCGGTCCACCGAGAGGACGCCGAGCAGGTCGCCGCCGGCGCTGTACATCGGGGCGAGCAGCCCGTCGGCGGGGTGCCAGTCGTTGGCGTAGACGGGCAGCGGGCCGTCCCCGATCCAGCGCGGGATGTCGCTGGCGACGGCCCAGCCGCGGTCGTACGGCAGGAAGCGCAGGGTGCCCCAGTGGTCGCTGACGCCGAGCAGCCGGTCCCAGGACTCCCGGGAGCCGACCTGGCCGAGCAGGACGGAGGGGCCGCCCATGGTGCTCTCCTCCAGCTCCCAGACGGCCGCGACCACGAGGTCCCCGTCCGGGCGGACCAGGCTGACCGCGGCGGCGTCGAAGCCGAGCCCGTGCACCGCACCCTCGACGACGGCCTGCAGCGTGCCCGCCAGGCTGCGGGCAGCGTTGAGGTCCGCCACGACCCGGTGCAAGGTGCGGAGGGTCGCGAGACGGACGTACGGCTCCGACTCGGCTTCCATGCGGGGGCTCCCCGGCTGCTTCGGATAGTTCTTGATTGGTTATCGTCCGATTGCCAGAAGAACTGAATCACAGGGAGCACAGCGTTCGGCACGCTCGGTCAGCAATAGGCCATCACTTGTGACTTAAATCACACGACACTAATGCACCCTTAATCAGCTCATCCGCCCCATAGCGGGACATAAAGCGCTATCGGAATATTTCCTTTGGTCGACCGCATTGGCCTCGCGCTGAAGCCCGCTGCCGCCCGGCAGGCCCCTTGCTTCACTCCTGAGGGTGAGTCCCGGACCCGGCCGCAACCCCGCCCCGTGCGCCGCTGGTCCTACGACCTCGGCCCGATGCCGATTCCGGCGGCCGCCGACTACCGTGCGGTACGTGTACTCGTCCCCGCAGCCCGAAGCTGCCTCCCACGCCACGCCCGACGAGTTCCGGGCGGCACTCTCCCAGCTCGCCTCCGGCGTGAGCCTGGTGACCGTCCACGACCCGGAGGACGGCGAGGACGTCGGCATGACCGCCACGTCCTTCCTGTCCGTGTCGCTGGAGCCGCCGCTGGTCCTGATCTCGGTCCGCGAGGACTCCCGGATGGACGAGGTGCTCTCCCGCACCGACACCTGGGCGGTCTCGCTGCTCACCGAGGGGCAGAAGGCGCTCGGCTCCCGCTTCGCCATGAAGGGCCGGCTCAGCGACCGGCTGCTGTTCGCGGACACCCCGCACCACCGCGGCCCGCGCTCCGGCGCCCCGCTGATCGACGGCGCGCTCGCCACCGTCGAGTGCCGCACCGAGCAGCGGATACCGGCGGGCGACCACACCCTGCTGCTCGGCCGCGTCCTGGAGGCCGCGGTGCCCAGCCCGGCCGGCCGGCCGCTGCTCTACTTCCGCGGCGGCTACCGCGCCCTCGGCTGAGCCGCCCCGGCTACTCGCCGCCCCGCGGCGACTGCCGCCCCTGCTTCAGCTCGGAGCGGCGCCGCTTGTTGGACAGCCGGCGCTCGACCATCCCCCGGCTCGGCCTGGTCGCCCGGCGGGACTTCGGCGGCGGCGCGCACGCCTCGGTCAGCACCGCCGACAGCCGGGCCGCGGCCGCCTCCCGGTTGCGCCACTGCGAGCGGAACTCCGAGGCCTGGATCACCAGCACCCGGCCGTCCACCAGCCGCCCGGCCAGCCGCTCCAGCGCGCGCTCGCGCCACACCTCGGGCAGCGCCTTGGACGCCGCCAGGTCGTAGCGCAGCTCGACCTTGCTGTCGGAGGTGTTGACGTGCTGGCCACCGGGGCCGGAGGAACGCGAGAAGCGCCAGACGAGCTCGGCGTCGGGGACGACCACCGATCCCCGTACGCGGATGGGCTCGGGCATGCGTCCATCATCCCGCGCCCGCACCGCCCGGTCACCCGGTTATCCGCGACGGCCGGCGGCCCGGTTCCGCACCACCGCCCGCAGCCCGGACAATGGCGTACGTGATCGAGCTCGGCTACTCCCTCTCCAACCGCTTCCCCGACCCCCCGCAGACGGACTACCGATCCGCCCCGGTGCGGTCCCTGCGGTACGACCTGTTCTGCGGCGACGTCTACCTGGACGCCGAGGGCGCCGAGCTGTCCACCGGCTGGGGGTGGGTGCCGGTGCTCGACTTCGCCTGGGCACTGTGCGACATCGTCGAGGAACTGGACCGCGACCCGGACGGCGGCCGGGCCGCCCGGGTGCAGACCGCCGACCTCGACTTCACCCAGAACACCGAGCTGCTGCGGTTCGCCCGCCGCTTCAACTGGGTCGAGATCACCGCGACCTGGCTGCCGGACGAGCCGCCCGCCGTGGTCCGCCACGGCGAGCTGCGGCGCGAGGCCCGGGACTTCCTCCAGGACACCCTCGCCGACCTCTTCGATATGCACCCCGAGCTGGCCGACAATCCGAACATCTGGTCGCTGCAGGGCCGGTTCCCCCGGATCTGACCAGGGCATTGTCAGACCTTTGCCAGAGGATTGGCGTCCACGAAGAATTCACGGACTTCGCGGAACCAACCCACCGGAGTATGGCGTTGTCCCGGAAAAAGCGAACGAAAGGACTTCAATCGCCATGCCAGTGAGCCTCTCCAAGGGTGGCAACGTCTCGCTGACCAAGGAGGCCCCGGGCCTGTCCGCGGTCAGTGTCGGCCTGGGCTGGGACGTCCGGACCACGACCGGCACCGAATTCGACCTCGACGCCAGCGCGATCGTCCTGAACGCGGACGGCAAGGTGCTCTCCAACGGGCACTTCGTCTTCTTCAACAACACCAGCAGCCCGGACAACACCGTCGTGCACACCGGTGACAACCGCACCGGTGAGGGCGCCGGCGACGACGAGTCGCTCAACGTCAACCTGGCCGGCCTGCCGGCCGAGGCCGTCAAGATCACCTTCCCCGTCACCATCTACGACGGGGTCGCCCGCGGCCAGAGCTTCGGCCAGGTCCGCAACGCGTACATCCGCGTGGTGAACGCCGCCGGCGGCGCCGAGATCGCCCGCTACGACCTCTCCGAGGACGCCGCCACCGAGACCGCCATGATCTTCGGCGAGCTCTACCGCAACGGCGGCGAGTGGAAGTTCCGCGCCGTCGGCCAGGGCTACGCCTCCGGCCTGGCGGGCATCGCCCGGCAGTGGGGCCACCCCCACTCCCCCCCCGCCGGCCCCCCCCCGCCCCGCCCCCCCGCCGTACCAAAGGCGGGGGGGGACATCGGTCACACCGACGTCCCGCGCCGCTTTCGCGTATCCGGACCTGACTCAGGTCCTGTCCGGCCCTAGCGCGAGGCGCGCAGCTCCGGCAGCTGGATCAGCTCGGTCTCGTCCTCCGGGGTCAGGTCCACCACCGCGGGCGCGCCCGGCGCAGGCTCGGCCGCCGGCTGCGACGACTGCGAGCCGGCCGCGGCCTCCTGCACCTCGCGAGCCTCCTGGGCCTCCTGCGCCTCGGCCTTCGCCTGCGCGGCCACCGCCTCGTCGCCCACCACGTCGGCCAGGTCCGTGCGCTCGCCCAGTTCGGCGACGCTGCCCACCGCCGGCGCCGGGGCCGCCGCCCGCACGGCCGCGCCCGCACCACGGCCGAAGAAGCTGAAGCCCGGCCCGCGCACCGCCCCGGACTGCGCCGACCGCGGCCGCTGCCGCTCCACCGGCGCGGGCGCCGCGACCGGAGCGGACGGCGTCCCGCCGAGCTGCCCGACCGTGGCGGTCAGCGCCGGGCGCACCGGCGCGGGCCGCACCGACGCCTGGGTCTGGTCCTGTGCCTGTGCCTGTGCCTGTGCCTGTGCCACCGGAGCCTGCTCCGGAGTCGGCACCGCAGGGGCCACCGGCGCCGGCACCGAGGGCGCCACCACGGCAGCCACGGGCACGGGCGCCTGGGCCGCAGCGGCCGGCGCCGTACGCGCCCGCAGCGCGACCGCCGAGCCCGCCGTCCGCTCCCGCCGCGCCTCCTGCTCCGCCGCCCGCCGCTCCAGCACCCGCAGCACGGACGCGGCACGGACGAACGCGGCCGGGCTGGCCGGGTACTTGGGGCGGCTCGCGGCGAGCGCCCGCTGGGCCGCCTCGGCCTCCTTGAGCGCCTGCTCGGCCACCGCCACGGCCCGCTCCCGCAGCAGCCGGGCGATCTCGGTCTCGGCCTTCGCCAGCCGCGACTTCTCCGCCGTCAGCCGCCGCCCGAACCGGGTGGCCCGCTCCTCGGCGACCTCAGCCGCGTACTCGGCCTCCGCCAGCTGCTCCTCGAACCGCTCCTCGGCCCGCAGCCGCTGCGCCGCGGCCATCTCGGCGGCCGCCCGGGCCGCCTTGTCCCGCTGCCGCAGCAGCAGCGCGAAGCCGAGCGTCGCGACGACCGCCGCGACGCCCACCGAACGCACCAGGACGGCGTCCTGACTGAAGAGCAGGGCGGCCAGCGCAGCGACGAGCAGCACGCCGGCGGCGGTGGGGGGGAAGATCCGGCCGAGGACGGAGGAATGACGGTGGCGTCCGCGAGACATGCCAAGAAACTAGCGTGCGAATTGGGGCCGTGTCAGCCCAGGGTCCTCTTCCACCCTTGACAGTCCGCAAGTTTTACCGCACGTGCCCGGCGTTTCACTCAAGATCACGAAAAAGGACCTGTTCAGCGGGGCGAGGGCGCCGGGCCGCTCGGATCGTCGTGGTTCTCCGGCAGCTTGCACACGTGCTGCAACCAGAGCGCCGCCGCGATCACCGCGGCCCCCGCCAGCACCGCGAGCCCGGCCGTGACGGCCTGGTCCTTGCGCGCCGACACGTCCAGCTCGCCCAGCAGGAAGATCCCCGCGCCCGCGTAGACGCCGGTGACCACCGCCGAGACCAGCGCGCTGGCCTGCCCCAGCACCACCGCCCGGGCCGCCAGCAGCGGGTCGACGCCCTTCGCGCCGGGCTGCCGCTCGCGCACCGCCTTCAGCCGGGACCGCAGCGAGAGGGCGGTCGCCAACAGGACCACCGCCACCGCCGCCAGCACCACCGGCGCCGCGACCGGCACGGCCGGCAGCGTGTCCAGGGAGGCCCAGAGCTTGGCACCGGCCCAGGACAGCGCCGTGGTAGCAGCGGTGATGCCGACCAGCAGGCGGAGGCGAAGCAGCTTCACTCGGAGGAGGTCCTTCCCGGGGTTACCAGAGCCGGCCGTCGCCCGGTGGCCCGGCACGGCGGCGCCAGGCCACCGTACCGGGCCCGACCGGGCGGGCACCCGCGCGAACGGCGGACACCTACTCGTACGGCCGGGCCCCCCGGTCGAGTTCCCCGGCCGTCCTCACCGGGCCGCCGGGCCGCGGCCGGTCACTCCGGCAGCGTCAGCCGGATGTCGTCCCGCCGCCGGACGCCCTGCGCGCCCGGGCCGCCGAGCGCGTCCAGCAGTGCGCCGACCTGCCCGTGGCCGGGCACCTCGGCCTCCGGCTGGGCGTCCAGCCAGGGGGCGAGCACGAAGGCCCGCTCGTGCGAGCGCGGGTGCGGCAGCAGCAGCTGCGGGTCGTCGCTGAGCACGCCCTCGTAGGCCAGGATGTCGACGTCCAGGGTCCGCGGACCCCAGTGCACCGTCCGGACCCGCCCGAAGGCGTCCTCGATCGCGTTGCCGCGCTCCAGCAGGTCGCGCGGCGGCAGCGAGGTGCGCAGCACGACGACCGCGTTGTAGTAGTTGGGCTGTTCGTCCGGGCCGCCGACGGCCTCGGTCTCGTAGACCGCGGAGACGGCCTTGATCTTGAGCCCGGGGGTGTCGGCGAGCGCGTCGACGGCGCCCTGGAGGGTGTCCAGGCGGTTGCCCAGGTTGCTGCCGAGTGCGATCACCGCGCAGTGCTGGCTGTGCAGTGTGGTGTCGGCGGAGTCCACCCGGCTCTCCAGGTCGAACGTGGTCGGCGAGGCGGTCGGGTCGCTGGTGCTCATCGAGATCCCTCTGCAACTGGAACGGGGCGCACGGCGGCGGTCATGCGCGGCCCCGGTGAATGGTCACGGTCACGTCGTCGAACGGCACGGTGATCGGGGCGTCGGGCTTGTGCACGGTCACCTCGACCTCCTCGACCGCTTCGTGCTTCAGGCACTGGTCGGCGATGCGCTGGGCCAGGGTCTCGATCAGGTCGACCGGCTCCCCGGCGATGATCGCGGTGACCTCCTCGGCCACGAGGCCGTAGTGCGCCGTGCGGGTGAGGTCGTCGCCGGACGCGGCGGGGCGGGTGTCCAGGTACAGCACGAGGTCGACCACGAAGGTCTGGCCCTCGATGCGCTCGCGCTCGAAGACGCCGTGGTTGCCCCGGGCACGCAGCCCCCGCAGGGTGACGCGGTCCAGCAAACGAATCACTGCTCCCAGTCGGACGGGCCCCACCCGGAGAATGGCATGGACGGGCGGGGCGAAGGCGGGCAGCACACCCGCCACTCCGTTTCGAATCTACCCGCGGGCGCTGACAACGTCTGACCGTCCTACCCGGCACGAACCGTCGCCACGCGCACCGGAATGGCGATTGACGTGAACGTTCGGTGACCACTCGGGAATTCCCGGGCGACCTCCCGGCGGCGTTTTCCGAAGGCCGCCCGAATCAGTCCTCGTCCTCGTCGTCGCCGCTGGTCAGAACGGGTGAACCGTGGTGCGACCAGAGCTTCCACCCGCCCGGGGTACGACGGAACAGATTCGTGGATACGACCTTTCCGCCGACCAGCGGACCGAGTTCCCCCTCCTCCTCCGCCTCGCCGCCGGAGAGGATGTTCTCGGTGCACGTGACAAGGGCCACATCTCCGTGGACCTCGGCCTCGACATCGGTCAGGAAGAACTGGATGTACTCCGTGTTCATCATGATCAGCATGTACGAGCGGGTCACCTGCGCCCGCCCGCGCAGCACCGGCCAGCCGGGGTGCACGCACACCACGCCGCCCTTGTCGTCCGCGTCCGCGGCGCCCAGCCAGGCGTCCTCGACCGCCTCCAGGTCCCCCTCCTCCAGTGCCTGGTAGAGCGCCTGGTTCGCCGCGAGCACCGCCTCCAGGTCCGCCTCGCGGGCCTGGCCGGCCGTTCCGCCGCTCAGCCTGCCGTCACCTGTCACAGACCCTCCCTCACCCCTTGCCGGGCCGCGTGCTGCCAGGCCGCGACCACCCGGACGGCGTCCGCCGTGCCGGACACGTCGTGCACCCGCACCGCCCAGGCGCCGGCCTGGGCCGACAGCACCGACACCGCGGCGGTCGCGTCGTCGCGCTCCCGGGCCGGGCGCAGCGCCCCGGATTGCGGGTCGGCCAGCAGCGTACCCAGGAACCGCTTGCGCGATGCGGCGACGAGGACGGGACGGCCGAGCGCGGTGAGCGCGTCCAGCCGGCCGAGCAGCGCCCAGTTGTGCTCGGGGGTCTTGGCGAAGCCGAGCCCCGGGTCGAGGATCAGCTGGTCCTCCTTGACCCCGGCCGCCAGCAGCGCGTCCACCCGGACGGCCAGCTCGGCGACGACGTCCGCCACCACGTCCCGGTAGACCGCCAGCCGCTCCATGTCCGCGGACTGGCCGCGCCAGTGCATCACCACGAAGGGCGCGCCGGTGTCGGCGACCACCTGTGCCATCGCCGGGTCGGCGAGCCCGCCGGAGACGTCGTTGACGAGCGCGGCACCGGCCGCCACGGCCTGCTCGGCGACGGAGGCCCGCATGGTGTCGACCGACACCACGACCCCGGCCGCGACGAGCTCGCGCACCACCGGCAGCACCCGGCGCAGCTCCTCCTCCTCGGGCACCCGCTGCGAGCCGGGCCGGGTGGACTCGCCCCCGACGTCCACCAGGTCCGCACCGCGGGCGCGCAGGGCGAGCCCGTGCGCGATCGCCTTGGCGGGGTCGTGCCAGAGGCCGCCGTCCGAGAAGGAGTCGGGCGTGACATTGACCACACCCATCACGGCGCAGCGGTCGAGCCGCGGCAGTCCGGCCGGCAGCGAGAAGGACGGCGAGTTGCTCATGTGCCCATTATCGAACGGGGGGGGCGGCGCGCGGGGGGGGCGGCGGGCGCGGCGCGGGGGCGCCGGCCCCCCCCCCCCGCAACCGGTTCAGATTAAGTAGACCGACCGACATATTCTTTCGCACCGACCAGCATCAACCCGCTACCCGTCTACCGTCGGCGGGCAGCCGCCAGCAGATCGGGGACGGTGGCGAGCTTGACGCGGGGCCGGCCCTCGGCCTCGCCCCGGGCGCGCTCCGCCCGCTCCACGGCCCGCAGTCCCTTGAGCCCGACGGCGTCCGGGCGACGGTCGCGGACGAGGCGGTCGAAGTCCGTGCGGCTCGCCGCCGGGGCGGCCAGCGCGTGGGCCGCCGCGTCGTCCAGGAGCGCGCCCACGGTCTCGCGGGCGCACGCCCGGTTGGCGCCGATCCCGCCGGACGGCCCGCGCTTGGCCCACCCCACCACGTACGCCCCGGGCAGCGGCCGCCCCGTCGCCGGGTCCACGACCCGCCCGCCCCGGTGCGCGACCGTCGCCGTCCGCTCGTCGAAGGGCAACCCGGGCACCGGTACGCCCCGGTGCCCTATGGAGCGCACCACCAGGCCGGCCAGCAGCGTGTCCGTCTCCCCGGTCGGTTCGGCTGCCCGGCCGCCCGCGAGAGTGGTCCGGGCGACGGTCAGGCCCGTCACCCGCCCGCCCCCGGTAGACGCGCCGGGTTCGCCGGGTTCACCGGGCGGGGTGAACGCGGTGAGCGCGGTCGGCGCGGACAGGAAGCGCAGCACGATCCGCCGGCCCGGCGCCGGCTCGGCGCCCCCGTCGAACGGCACCAGCGGCAGCCCGGCGAGCAGCGCGGCCCGCGCGTCCGACGCGGTCGGCGCAGCGATCGTCCTGGCGGCCGCCTCGATCGCCGCCCGCACCTCCGGGTGGTCCTCGACCACCACCTCGACGCCCGGCAGTTGCCGCAGCGCCAGGAACTCCGCCTTGGTCCAGGCCGCTTGGGCGGGCCCGCGCCGGGCGAGCAGCACGACTTCCCGTACCCGGCTGCGGCGCAGTGCAGCGAGGGCGTGGTCGGCGATGTCGGTGGTGGCGAGCCGGTCTGGGTCGGTGAGCAGGATGCGCGCGATGTCGACGGCGACGTTGCCGTTGCCGATGACGACCAACCGTTCGGCGCCGGGCCCGGACAGCTCCACCGCGTCGGCGGGCACGGCCGGTTGGGCGTTGTACCAGCCGACGAAGGTGGTCGCGGGCAGGCTGCCCGGCAGGTCCTCGCCGGGGATGCCGAGCCGCCGGTCGGCGGCCGCGCCGACGGCGTACACGACGGCGTGGTGGTGGGCGGCGAGTTCCTCGTGGGTCACGTCGGTACCGATGTCCACGTTGAGGTGCATCCGCAGCCGGGGGTCGTGGAAGACGCCGGCGAAGCTGTCCGCGATGCGTTTGGTGGACTGGTGGTCGGGCGCGACCCCGTGCCGCAGCAGGCCGCCGGTGACGGGCAGCCGGTCGATCATGGTGATCTCGGCGCCGGTGCTGCGCAGCAGTTCCTGTGCGGTGTACCCGGCGGACGGGCCGGTGCCGACGATGGCGACGCGCAGCGTGCCGAGCCCGTCGGGCAGGCTGCGCGGGAAGGTCGGCGCGCCCCAGGCGTGGTCGTTGGGGTGGTCGCGGAACCAGTCCCGGTTGAGGTCGCCGAACACGGTGTCGGGCCCGCGCAGCCGGTCGACGGGGAACACCGCGTCCACGGGGCAGGCGTCCGCGCAGGCGCCGCAGTCGATGCAGGCCGCCGGGTCGATGTACAGCATGTCGGTGGTGCCGAACTCCGGTTCGTCCGGGGTCGGGTGGATGCAGTTGACCGGGCAGACGGACACGCACGAGGCGTCGTTGCAGCAGGTCCGGGTGATCGCGTAGGCCATGGCCGGGGTGGGGTCCCTCGCTACAGGTGGTGAAGTGCGGGAGTCGGAGCCTTTGTTGACGTGTCGTGTTTTACCTGTCGTTCTTGACGTGCCGTCAGAGCATGTGGATGCGCCGGTAGATGGCGGCCGAGCGGCTGGTGAGCAGTCCGGTCTCGGCGAGGAACGCGATCAGGTGCCGGGAGCTGGTACGCATCATCGCCTTGCGGTGCTCGTTGGCCCGCACTTCGGCGATCGCCCGCTGGGTGTCGAGCCCGGCGGCCCGGTAGACCCCGGGGTGCACCATGCTGGAGACGATGACGTACGCGCCGACGGCGATGCCGGTGGCCGAGGCGCGGCGGCGGGCGGGGCCGGCGTGGCGCACCCGTTCGCGGATCTCCTGCCGGGCGAACTTCATGTGCCGCGACTCCTCGACGACGTGGATCCGGGAGGTGCCGCGGACGATGTCCAGGACGTTCTCGCCGCGCATCCAGTCACGCTGCATGACGTCGAGCACCTCTTCGGCCACCAGGATTCCGCCGTAGGCGAGTTCACCCTTCGCCAGGGCCTTGAACGCGCGCCCGGCCTGGGCGATGACCTTGTTCGGCCGGTACGCGGGGACGCCCATCTTCTCGCAGGCGCGGGCGAACATGATCGAGTGGCGGCACTCGTCGGCGATCTCGGTGAGCGCGAACTGGAACTCGGCGTTGGCGGGGTTCTTCAGGTACTGATCGCGCAGCACCATCTGCTGGAGGATCATCTCGAACCATATCCCGGTGTTCATGATCGAGCAGACCTCGTGCCGGGTGAGGGTGACCCGCTGCTGCTCGGTCATCTCGTCCCACAGCCGGGTGCCGTAGAGGGTGCTCCACTCCGGGTTGAGGCCGTAGTGGTCGGCCGGGAGCGGCGCGTCCCAGTCGATCTCGGTCGAGGGGTCGTAGGAGAGGGTCGCGGCGGACTCCAGCAGCCGCTTCGAGACGTCGTCGTCGGCTGCGGTGTGCCCGTGCGCACTCGCCGCCTGCCCTGCCGCCGCGTTGGTGAGAGCCATGGCTGCCTCCAGATGCCTGCCCCTACGGGTGCCCGCTCACCCGCTTATTAGACGGACAGTACAATAAGAGCCCGCCGCCGAGAACCCCCTGCGCAGCACCGGCCGGGCGCACGACCACAACTCCCGCGCCCCTTCCCGTCCGTGGCCTCCCCCAGCCGCCCCCTCCGCCCCTCTCCGTCCCCCGGATACAGTGAGGCGTGATCATCAACCAGCCCGGGGCGGGTCCGGAGCGCGTCGCCCCCAGCGGCGTACGGAACTTCCGCGACGCCGGCGGCGTCGGCTCCCTGCCGCGCGGCGTGCTGTACCGCTCCGCCGCCCTGCACGGCCTGCACGGCCTCGCGGCGGAGGGCGCGGACACGCTGCGGCGCCTCGGCCTGCGGACGGTCGTCGACCTGCGCAGCGACCCGGAGGTTGCGGAGCGCCCGGATGCCGTCGGCCTCGTCGACGCCCGCTACCTGCACGCACCGGTCTTCGCCGAACGGCGTTGGCCGGCCGATCAGTTGGAGCTGTACCCGCTGATGGCCGGGCGCGCCGGCACGGCGGCGGTGGCCGTTCTGCGCCGACTGCTCGCCGGTGGGGGCGAGGCCGCGCCGGTCCTGGTCCACTGCGCCTCGGGCAAGGACCGCACGGGAGTCGTCGTCGCCGTCCTGCAGACGCTGCTGGGCGCCTCCGAGGCGGAGGTCCTCCAGGACTTCCTGCGCTCGAACGACGAACTGGGCCTGACCAGCCCGCCGCCGACCGGGGCCGCGCACAACGCCCTGCCCGTACGCGAAGTGCACCTGCGGCGCGCGCTGCTGTCGATCCGGAGTCACCACGGATCGGTGGCGGAGTACTTCCTCGCGCACGGCGCGCAGGCGTCGGAGCTCGCCGCGGCACGGCGGATCCCGGCCTGAACGAGCAGCCGGGCAGGGGCCGTAGATTCCTCCGAACGGCCCCCGCCCGGTCCTACGCCGAGCCGCACCGCCCCTGGTTACGCGCTACGCGGCGCCCAGCGCCTGCCGCAGCGCCTCGGCCGCCTCCGCCGTCGCCTCCCGGAAGCGGCGGCCGATGCCGAGGTAGCTGGCGTAGCCGTGGATGAGGTCCGGCTGCCGGCTCAGGCGCACCGTCACCCCGGCCGCCTTCAGCGCCTCGGCGTACGCCTCGCCCTCGTCCCGCAGCGGGTCGAAGCCCGCGGTGCCGACGTAGGTAGGCGGAAGCCCGGACAGGTCGGCGGCGAGCAGGGGCGACAGCCGCAGGTCCGTCCGGTCGGCCGGCGCGGGCGCGTAGCGGTCCAGGAACCAGTCCATGTCCGCGCTGGTCAGGAAGAAACCGTCGGCGAACAGGTCGCGCGAGGGCCGCCGGACGGAGGCGTCGACCGCCGGGTACAGCAGCAACTGGAACACCGGCGCCGGACCGCCCCGCCGCACCGCCGCCTGTGCGGTGACGGCCGCCAGGTTCCCGCCCGCACTGTCGCCGCCGATCGCGATCCGCTCCGGATCCGCGCCCAGGTCGGCCGCCTTGGCGTACGCGAAGTCGAACGCGGCCAGCGCGTCGTCCGCAGCCGCCGGGAACGCGTGCTCGGGCGCGCGCCGGTACTCCACCGACAGCACCCGCACCTGCGCCCGCTGCGCCAGGAACCGCACCACGTGGTCGTGGCTGGCCCGACTGCCGACCACCCAGCCCCCACCGTGCAGGTACACCAGCAGCCCGGAACCCGCCGCCAGCCCGCCCGGCGTGTACAGCGTGGCCGCCAACTCGCCGTACTCCTGCGGGATTCCGACGCTCCGGACGGCGACCGGCTGGATCGTCGCCCCGCCCACCAGGTACCGCGCGTGCTCCATCGCCTCCCGCGACGACCCGACCCCGGCGGGCAGCACCAGGGCGGCCTTCGACGGGCGCTGCAACTTGAGGATCAACTGCGCGTCCAGCGAGAGCACTTGACCGTCCCGCACCACCGGCGCGCCCGCGATCGCCCGCCGCAGCCCCTCCGGCAGCGCATACGCGCCCCGGACGACCGCGGCCTGGATCCGGACAGGGAAGGGAATCGTCATCTCTGCTGCCTCCTGGAGCCTCACCCGGAGCCCTCGACCGGGGACTCGGACCGGGAGCCCATGATGGGCCCGACCCACCCCAGACGGAAGCCCCCCTCGACGCCCCCTTCACCCACCCTCGACCGCCAACGCACCCGCCGGGAAGAAATATGTAGACCGGTCTACAGTTTCTCCATTACCCACTTGCACCGCCTCCATCCGCACAGGAAGTCGGCCAGACCGACTTCCTGTGCGCGCACCACCCGGGTGGCGGCAAGGAATCAGTAGACCGACCGACATATTTTTCCCGAACGCCCCTCCCACATCCACGCCCCCACCCACCCTTGCGCTGCCGCCCTTCGGTCGGAGTCGGCGACGGGCCCTCCACATGGGCGGGCGACTTTCTTCAGGAATCTTTCCGCGCCCGACCGACCCGACCGACCTGACCAGTCAGGCCGTCAGCCCGGCCCGGCTCGTCGGCGAGCGCCGGTCCTCGGCGTCGAACGCCACCAGGGAGCGCGCTCCGGGCCCAAGGGCGGCTTCCAGTGCGCGCAGGACATCATCGTCCAATCCCCCCACCGCCTCGGCGAGTTCCTCCGACACGTCCCGGGTGAGCTCCGCCGCCACGACGTCCTCGGGCGCGCGCGGACCGAGCTTGCTGACGGCGGCTGCCGCCCGGGCAGGGGTGAGGAGTGCCGCAGCCTGGATCAGGAGCCAGGCGGGGACCCCGGCCGCGCCCTGCGGCGGCGGCAGGTACGGGCGGGCGCCGTCGTAGCGCTCGTCCTCGGCGAAGGCCTGCTGCTTCACCTTCACCACCGGACGCGCGCCAACCCCCTCGGGGCCCGTCTCCCGCCAGGTACCGGCGGGTTTGAGGACGTAGCCCTCGGCGAGGTTGTCGGCGAGTTCGGGGAGCCCGAGGAGCGCGGGGACCAAGGTGGGGAAAGCGGCCGGCAGTTCCTGGAGCACGGTGAGCGCACCGCGCCCGAGCGAGGGGGCGCAGGCGAGGCCGGCGGTGGCCGCAGCGTCACGCAGGTCGCGGTCGGAGATCCAGGACCGGCCCTCGGCGGTGTCGACGGTGGCGTCGAAGAGCAGCCACTCCAGCCCCGGCGCGTACCAGACGCCGGTCTGCACGGGCTCGACTCCGGCGACGGCGGACACATCGGGGTGCGGGTAGCACCCGCCGGCAAGTTCACCGTAAACAGTCACCACAGCGCCCGCGCCCCCACCTGCACCCCTTCCCGCCGCCTCACGCACCGCCGAGGCGAACCGGGCGGCCGCCACCGCCAGCGCCGGCCAGACCCGGCTGACGCCGAAGAAGCCGTCCAACTCGTCCTCGCCCAGGAGCTCCCGCCGCTTGGCTGGACGGACCGCACCCCCCTCGCAGACCACGGCGAAGTGCGCCCCGTGCACCTTCTCCACCGCGACCCACTCCCGATTCCCGGACGCGGAGAGCCGCCCCCTCCCCGAGATCTTGGGGTACGGCCGCAACGCGGAGCCTTCGAACCTGGTGTCAGCCACACCCGAAATCATCGCCGCGAACCCCACCCCCGAACAACGGAGTTTCACCTCCCACCACAACCCCCACTACGCGCAGCCCCCGCCGTCACAGAGCGCCCGCACCAGATGGGCCACCACAGGCCGGTGGGGGGGGGGGGGGGGGCCGGAGGGCGGGCGCGGGACTGCGATGGAGCGGAGCGGGCTGGTGGGTCTGGGGGTCGGCAGCTAGGCCGCGCGGCGG
>NZ_JBHWIR010000072.1:17688-33520 GCF_042731835.1 Kitasatospora sp. NPDC059817
GCGCCCCCCCAGCCCCCCCCCCCCCCCCCGGCCTGTCTACAGGCTGTTCACGTTCATCGGATCGGCTCAGCTCGCCCCAAGGCGAGCGCCATCAGGGCGCGTGCTGCTCGTAGTTGAGGCTCCACTGCTGGTTGGCCTGCAGACCGGGGCAGTTCCAGATCCCGAGCCGGGTGCCCTGCTCGGTGGCCCATCCGGGCAGTTCGAGGCAGCGGCCGCCGGGGTTGTCCGCAGTGACGGTGGCGGGGAGGTAGATCCGGCCGTCCGGGCGGACGGCCCACTTCTGGCCGGTGTTGCCCACGCAGCGGGACAGGATCAGGCCGGTTCCGTCACCGAGGGCGTTGCCCTTGGTGGAGACGCACCAGCTGCCGGAACGGATGGTGCCGTCGGTGGCGAAGTTGAACCGCTGGTTGATGGTCTGCCAGCAGGCGTAGGCGGCGACCTCGGTGCCTTCGTTGGGTCCGCCGATGGAGTCGGCGCACAGCCAGTTCACCAGCTGGGAGTGGATGGTGACGCTGGAGTCGGAGAAGCCGGCGAAGGCCGGGGGAACGAAGCCGTCGACCTTGCCCTTGGTGCCGGTGCTGCTCTTGCCCGCGAAGATGGAGAGCGCGTTGCTGTTGTCCATGACCCAGAGGTCGGGGGTGCCGTCGTTGTTGAGGTCTCCGGCGCCGATCCGTGGGTAGTCGCCCGCCTTGACCGGCTGGCCGACGTCCAGCTTGATCCCCTGGTCGGGCTTGGTGAGGGCGGAGTAGTCGACCGTTCCGTCGGCCTTGTAGCCGAGCGGGTAGGCGAAGAGGTCGCCCGTCGTGCGGTTCCGCGCCCAGATGGTGGTCTGGTAGGTGGGGTCGGTGGTGCCAGGGACGGCGGTCGCCCCGTTGGCCGCACCCGGGTTGAGCAGCTCCAGGTCGGCCCAGCTGCCGGAGACGGCCGGGAGGTAGGTCGCGGCATCGAGGGAGTCGACGAGACCGTTGGGCTGGAACAGGTAGAGGTTGTTGTTCTCCAGGGAGAGAACAGAGGTCTGGGTCATGATGACCTTGCGGGCCTCGTTGCCCGGCTCACCGCCCACGGCCTCGCCGTCGGGCGTGCCGATCGCGATGACCTGCGAGGCGCCGCTCCAGTTCTTCTGGCTGTAGCCGGAGCAGGGCTTGCCGGTCTCGTAGGTCGTGCAGGCGGGCCGGTTGAGGGCGATCGGAGTCAGGGTGTCGAAGCGCCCGGTGCCGTTGTTGGGGATCAGGTAGAGGGCCTCGCGCAGCTTGGAGGTCGTGTCCTTGGTGTAGTGGGCGAGGATCTCGTCGACGGCCTGTCCGACGGCGAAGGTGCCGTGGTGGCTGACCTGGTAGTCGGACCAGGTGGCGCCGAAGTCGCGGTTTCCCGGGGCGGCGGCGGCGGGGGCGGCCAGGGACGTCGTGGGGTCGATGGTGCCGCCGATGACACGCAGGTCACCGTTCCTGTCGACGGTGATCACGTCGGGCTTCTGGTCGTTGTCGACGTCGCCGAACAGGGGCTGGGTGTCGGGCTTCCAGGGGACGTAGAAGTTGTAGACGGCCGGCTGGCTGTAGTTGCCGGCGTTGTCCATGGCCCAGGCGTACAGGGTGTTGGTGCCCCAGTCCCTGGGCTTGTAGGTGTACGGCTGGCCGGGGGGCAGGGTTCCGTTCTGGCCGCAGCGCCAGCCGACGACCGGTGTCGGGTCCGTGCTCACGCGCACGCAGGCGACGCCGGAGGCCTGGAGCCCGGCGCCGGGGGCGGGGTCCTCGGCATTGATGGTGAAGGCGCCCGGGTCGTTCATGTACTTGGCCGGGGTGGGGTTGGGGGTGCCCGACGGCGGGAAGTCGGTCGAGCTGATGCTGACGCGGGGGTTGGTCCTGTCGACGCGGAAGTAGCACCACGGGGTCATGGGCGAGGTGAGGATCTCGTCGGTGGCGCGAGCCGTCCAGCCGTACTGGTGGCCGTCCGACAGCGATCCCACGCCCACGGAGGGGCCTGGGTCGTTGTAGCTGGTCCCCCAGCGTCCCTGGGTCCAGCTGAAGTTGGCGTCGTTGTCGTCCCACATCTGGTAGTCGGTGTGGAGGGTCTGCCCGGCGGGCGAGTAGCTGTTGGCCGTGAGGTTGATGTTCTGGTTGGCGCCGATCCAGCCGGGGTTGTCCCAGGGGTGCGCGCCGCCGGTGGTGCACTCGGCGGCGCTGTTGTTCCAGGCGAAGCCGGGGGCGGGGCTGGTGCGCGGGTACCAGACGGTCGGAGTGATGTCGTAAGTGGTGGTGATGGACGGATTGTTGGCGATGTAGTGCCGGAACGTCATGTCCCACTCGTTGCCCATCGGGGCGATGCCGACGGTCCACCACGGCCACTGGCCGGCGATCGCCTGCTTCATCATGTCGGTCACGTCGACGGCCAGCGGGCCGGTGCCGGTGATCCACTGCCCGTTGACCGTCGGGCAGTTCTCCATGACGACGGCCTTGTTGTCCCCGCAGGGCTGGTCGGTCCAGTTGGTGTGCTCGTGGATGGGCTTGGGAGCCGAGTACACCACGAGCGGCGTGTTCGTGCCCGGGCTGGAGGCTCCGGTGACCTGGAAGTTGAGGGTGGAAGTCCGGATGCTCGGCGGGCTCTCGGCGCCGCCGGGCTTGGTGTAGAGCACCGGGTTGATGCCGAACTGGAAGTAGGCGCGCTGGCGGCCCAGGTCACCGCAGTCCAGGCTCGGGTCGCTGCTGTGGTAGCCGCAGTAGCCGGTGGCCAGGTTGCTCTTCTTGTTGAAGTTCTCCGCCTTCTTGTGGTTCTCCTGGACCTCCACCGAGCCCTGGACCGAGCTCGTCGCCGCCACCAGGGACGGGTCGAGGTACCAGGGGCCGTCACCGGATCCGAGGGCGTCGTGGTCCGGCGTCAGTTCGATCGCCGCGGGCATGATCTTGGTGGTGATGGCGGCCACGTTCGCACCGTCACCCGGTTCCTCGGCGGTCGACGGAATCCCGCTCGCACTCCCCGTGGGCGCGGGCGTCGGGGCGGCCGCCAACGCCGCACGCACCGAGTCCCTGGAAGCCCGGTCGGCGGTGGCGGTCGACGGCGCGGGCTTGCTGGAGTCCCACTGCAGCGGCACGGGGGCTCGGAAGCGCGTGACACCGCTGTCGTCGACGACGGTGATGCCGCCGGACTGGTCCTTGGTCATGGACAGGCCCTGCGCGGAGACCGGGAAGGTCAGCGACTTGAGTGCCGCGCTCTCGGCGGCCTCCTTGGTCCGCACGATGATGGCGTCCCGCCAGCCGCCCTGGGACAGCGCAGTCAGCTGCAGGTCCACACCGGGGAGGACGTCGGTGTAGGTGGCGTTGGCGCCGGTCACGGACGGCTTGGGCAGGGCGAACGGGGCGTTCACCGCGAGGCTCTTGCCGTCGTCGGTCGTCACGGTGGCCATCGGGCCCGCCCCGCCGCCGGAGAACTTCAACCCGGTCGTCGCGACGGCCGGGCTGAACGTGCCGTCGGCGTTGGCCCTCAACGTCGAGTCGATGTCCGCCCAGGCACCTCCGCGCTTGGTCCTTACGGCCTGGGCGTTGTCGGTGCTGGTCAGCGTGCCGTCGGGGTTGGCGATGGTTCTGGAGGCCTCATTGGTCAAGGTCTCGACGGTGACCGGCTTGCCGGTCGTCTTGGCCTTGGCGAGCGCGTCCAGCATGGCCTGCTGCGCGGGGGTGCGGGCGGGTGCCGGTGACGAGGGGACGATCGGTGCCAGTCCACCCACAGGGCCGTGGGTCGGCGGGGCGGGGGCGGTGTCGGCCGCGAGCGCTGCCGGCGCGCTGAGCAGGGCCAGACTCAGGGCGCAGCCGGTGCCGAGGGCGGTCAGCGCGAGTATGCGCCTGCGTATGGAAGGTGTTGGTGGTGTGTGCGCGATTGTGCCTGGAGTGCTGGTCATGCGGATTGCAGGGTCCCTCCCGGTCGGGCCGCACCCTCGATGGGGTGCGTTCGGGTGGGAACGATGCGTGCTGACCTGCGGATCGGTCAAACCCTTTGTCAGTTCATGCCGATGTGTCCGGATAAGCCGCAGATCAGGAGATCAAGACTTCATAAACATCTCATGTGCGGCACTCATGCGACCTGGTGGCGTGTCAGTGGGTGCACATATCGTCACCTCGATCCTGACACACCCATGTCCATATGACGTTGTGTCGACAATGAGTGAGGAGACACCACTGTGGTGGTTTGGCCTGCCCGGAAACGGGCCGGAAAACGAATAGGCGGCCGATGGCGGTCGCCGGCTGTGGCGGCCCTGGTCGCTCTCACGCTGACCGGGGTGAGCGTGCCGCCGGCGGTGGCATGGACCTACCCCGAACCCGAGGGGGAGGTCTGGGCTCCTCCGAACACACCCCTGGGAAGCGCGGCCCCCTCCGTCAAGGGACACGATGCCCAGCCGCCGGGCGCCAAGACGGCGGTCAAGGCAGCGGGCTGGAAGCCGGAGACCGCTCCGCCGGTCGTCACCGGCACCGCGACAGTCGTGCTCGGCTCCGACAGCGCCGAAGCCGAGGCGGCCCGCAGGGCCACCGGCGGGGCTTCACCCGCCTCCGGTGGCATGACCGGAACCAAGGCCGGAGATCTGGCCGTCCGGGTCGCACCGGGAACCGGCCAGGGTGAGAGCGCGCACGCCGTCACCGTCGAGGTGGCCGGACAGGACAAGGGCAAGGCCGCAGGCGTCAACGGGCCGCTGGTGGCGCTGACCGACGCCAAGGCGTCGGTCGGTGGCGACGGACGGCAGGCGAGCGTCACCCTGGACCTGAAGGCCCTCCAGGCGGGCGGGTGGTCGGACCGTGCCGGCCTCGTCTCGCTCCCGGCCTGTTCACTGACCACGCCGGAACGCCCCGAGTGCCGTACGCAGACCCCGGTTCCGGTGAAGAACGACGGCTCCGGCACGATCACTGCGGATGTCACCCTTCCCCCTGCGGCACCTGGCAACGCCCAGGGCGGTGCGGTGAAGGCGTCGTTCACCACAGCGAAGTCGACCGCCCAGGCACCTGCGCAGGCCCTGAACGTCGGCAGCACCGGGGGAACCGGCGGCTCCGTGGTCCTGGCCCCCGCGGCCTCCCCGTCGGGCCCCCTGGGCAACTTCACCGCGACGCCGCTGTCGTCGTCGGTGTCCTGGTCTGCGGGCTCCAACACGGGCAGCTTCACCTACAGCTACCCGATCCAGACACCGCCGGCCCTCGGCGGCGCCGCACCCACCGTGGCGCTGAGCTACAACTCGGCGAACGTGGACGGCAAGACGTCGTCCACGAACGCGCAGCCCTCGTGGATCGGCGACGGCTGGGGCTACGAGCCCGGCTACATCGAGCGGTCCTACCGCAGCTGCGACAAGGCTGGCATCACCGGTTCGGGCGACCAGTGCTGGGGCGGGCAGAGCGCCTCCCTCTCGCTGGGCGGGCGCTCCGGCACCATCGTGCGCGACGACGCGACCGGAGCCTGGCACCTGGAGAGCGACGACGGCTCCAAGGTCGAGCAGCTCACCGGCGCGCCGAAGGCCGCGGGCGACGTCGACTACCAGGGCATGGAGTACTGGCGGATCACCACCCCGGACGGAGTGCAGTACTACTTCGGCCTCAACCACCTGCCGGGCGGTGACGGCAGCGACCCTGCGGCGAACTCCGTCCTGACCCTGCCGGTGTACTCGCCCAACAGCGGCGACCCCTGCTACAACTCCGCCAGCGGTAACAACTCCTGGTGCCAGATGGCCTGGCGCTGGCAGCTCGACTACGTGGTCGACCCGCACGGCAACCTGACCACGTACAAGTACGCCACCGAGGGCAACAAGTACAACCGTGGTCGCGTCCAGAGCGGCGGCACCGGCACCCTCGCCGACTACCAGCGGGCCGGCTACCTCAAGGAGATCGCCTACGGCCAGCGCCTGGACGAGCAGAAGGCGGCCAAGGGCGGCGCGAACCCGGCGGCGAAGGTCCTGTTCACCGTCGCGGAGCGCTGCATTCCCGGCGGCACGATCACCTGCTCCGAGGACCAGCGCACCGCGGCCAACGCGGACGCCTGGCCCGATACGCCGATCGACCAGATCTGCACCGACGGCTCGTGCGTGAACTCGGCGCCCACATTCTTCACGACCAAGCGCCTGACCGGGATCTCGACACAGGTTATGGTCGGCTCCGCCTACCGCGCCGTCGACACCTGGAAGCTCAACCAGGAACTCGCCGACCCCGGGGACGCCACCAAGCGAATCCTGCAGCTGGACTCCGTCCAGCGGGTGCCGAGCAACGGACAGGCCGCGATCGAGGACCTGCCCGCCGTCCAGTTCAAGTACACGATGCGCGCCAACCGCGTCGACGGCCTGGACTTGGGCGAGAAGATGTACATGCGCCCGCGCATCCAGGAGATCACCACCGAGACCGGCGGGCGGATCGGCGTCGTCTACGCCGACCCCGAATGCTCCCGGGTGAACAACCACATGCCGTCCTCCGAGGACAGCAACACGATGGCCTGCATGCCCGTCAAGTGGTACCCGACGTTCCTGTCCTCGAAGGACCCGATCAACGACTGGTTCGACAAGCCCCTCGTCAAGACCGTCGTCGAGCTGGACCTCGTCAGCACACCCAATGTCGGCAAGACCACCGAGTACACCTACAACGGTGAGGCCGCCTGGCACCGCAACGACGCGGAGTTCACCGACTCCAAGACCCGGACCTGGGACCAGTTCCGCGGCTACCAGTCCGTCACCACCACCACCGGCAGCGGTGGCTCCAGCGAGGCCCCCAAGACCCAGCAGAAGGTCACCTACCTGCGGGGCATGAACGACGACTACCTCGCCAACGGCAAGACCCAACGCAGCGTCCAGGTCCCCAGCCCGCTCGGCGGCACCGTCACCGACAGCGCCCAGCTGTCCGGCCGCGTCGTCGCCACCGAGGTCTACGACCAGGCCGGCGGGATGGTCACGGCCGTCTCCGGGAACACCTACAACGGGCAGACGAGCTCCGCGACGCATGCCCAGAGCGCGGGCGCGCCGAAGATCCAGGCGTGGCTCCCGGACTCCGAGTTCACCGAGATCGCCAAGGCCCGGCTCGCCGACAGCAGCTGGCGCACGACGACGAAGGTCACAACCACCGAACCGGCCAACGGCAACCGCGTCATCAAGGTCGACGACAAGGGCGACGGCACCGCCGCCACCCCCGAGACCTGCACGACCACCGGCTACGCGGCCAGCGACAACCCGCAGCTCCTGACCCTGGCGTCGGAAACGACCACCTACCAGGGGTCCTGCTCGGCGACGGCTACAGCCGCGAACACCCTGTCCAGCAAGCGCAGCGTCTACGACGGCAAGTCCTTCAAGCAGGCCGGCGCGGTCGGAGACCCGACCGGCAGCCAGGTCCTCGACCACTTCGACCAGTCCGGCAACCCCGTCTATCTCCACAACGGCAGCACCGCCTTCGACGCCTACGGACGGAGCCTGACGACCGGCACGACCGACGGGTCGACCTACGACCGCAACGGCGCACAGATCAGCGGCCCGTCCGTCACCCCGGCCGTCACATCGGTCGCTCTCAGCCCGGCCGCCGGACAGCTGCCGACGGAGATCCGCACCACCGGACCGATGGGAGCAGCTTGGACCACCACCGTCACCCAGGATCCGGCCCGCGGCTCACCTCTGGTCAGTAAGGACATCAACGGCCGGGTCACCACCGCCCAGTACGACGCCCTCGGCCGTATCACCGCGGTCTGGGCGCCCGACCGGCCGACCGAGGAACTGCCGAGCCGGAAGTTCACCTACCTCCTGAACGGCTCCAAGGCACCGCCCACCATCACGACCGAGTCGATCAACGACGACGCGGTCACCTACTCCGCAAGCGTCCAGATCTTCGACGGCCTGGGACGGCCGCGGCAGACCCAGAGCACCAGCGCCGCCAAGCCGACCGGGCGCCTGATCACCGATACCGTCTACGACACCCATGGCTGGGTGATCAAGACCTCGGACCCGTACTACGAGCAGGGGTCATTCCCCACCAACTCTGTCTTCATCCCGGCAGCAGACGGCCAGGTCCCGGGCCAGACGTGGAACACCTACGACGGCAACGGGCGCGTCGTGCGCTCGGAGTTCCGCTCCTACGGAAACCTCCAGTGGGCCACCAACACCGCCTACCCCGGCGCTGACCGTACCGACGTCACGCCTCCCTCAGGCGCCACTCCGACGTCGACCGTGGTTGACGCCCAAGGCCGCACCACCACCCTGGGGCAGTACCGGACACCGACCGCGACCGGCAACCTGGCCGACGCGGACGTCACCAGCTACGGATACACGCCGGCCGGTCTCACCGCGTCCCGGACCGACAGCAGCGGCAACACCTGGAGCTACTCCTACGACCTGCTCGGGCGTCAGACCTCGGCCTCCGACCCGGACACCGGTGTGACCCGGACGTTCTACGACGTCAACTCGCGCATCGACCACACCGTCGACGCCAAGAACAACACCCTCTCCTACACCTACGATCTGCTCAACCGTAAGACCGGCACGTTCAACGGCGCCGTGGCACCCGCGAACCAGCTGGCCTCCTGGAACTACGACACCCTCGTCAAGGGCCAGCCCACCTCCTCGACCCGCTACGTCGGCGGAGCCGGCGGCGCGGCTTACACCAAGGCCGTCACCGACTACGACACCGCCTACCGTCCTCTCGGCTCATCGATCACCATCCCGTCCGCCGAGGGCGCACTCGCCGGTACCTACACGACGACCAACACCTACAGCCCGGTCATCGGCTCCCTGACGAAGGTCGGCATTCCCGCCGCCGGCGGCCTGCCGGCCGAAACCGTCAGCTACGGTCGGACCATCACCGGCCTGCTCACCGCGGCCGCCAGCCTCAGCAAGGCCGTCATCGCCAAGGTCGAGTACGACGCCCTTGCACGCCCGGTGCGTACGACGGTCGGTCAGTACGGCAAGCAGGTCGTCTCCACCCAGCAGTACGACTGGGCCACCGGACGGGTCATCAACAACTTCACCGACCGCCAGGTCGGAACCGTCTCGGTCGACCAGACCAGCTACACCTACACCCAGTCCGGCCAGATCACCTCGGCCACCACCATCCAGGACGCCTCGGCGACCGACACCCAGTGCTTCACCTATGACCACCTCCGCAGGCTGACCGGCGCCTGGACCGACACCGCAGGCACCTTCACCACCGCCGACTGGACCGACTCCTCGGGCGAGGTCCACGGCACCGGCAGCTCCACCACCGTGCCCGGCGTCGGCGGCTGCAACAACGCGAACGGCCCGGCCACCGTCAACCCCGGCGGACGGACCGTCGGCGGACCGGCACCCTACTGGAACACCTACACCTACGACGCGACCGGCAACCGCACCGGCCTCGTACAGCACGACATCACCGGCAACAGCCTCAACGACATCACCACGACCCAGACCTTCGGAGCCGCCAAGAGCAGCAACTCCCCCACCACCGCCCCCAACACCGGCGGCGGAACCGGCGGGCCCCACGCCCTGCTCACCTCCACCACCAGCGGGCCGACAGGTACCAAGGCCGTCAGCTACCAGTACGACGCCAAGGGCAACACCACCGCCATCACGGACACCGGCGGTACCACCACCCTGGCCTGGAACGGCGAGGACAAGCTCGACTCCGTTACCAAAACCGGCCAGGCCGGCGCCACCACCTACCTGTACGACGCCGACGGCAACCAGCTCATCCGCCGCAACCCCGGCAAAACCACGCTCAACCTGCCCACCGACGAGCTCACCCTCGATACCGGCAGCGGCTCCACGAGCGACGTCCGCTCCATCACCGCCCCGGGCGGACTGACCTACACCCGCGTCACCGCCGCCATCGGCGGAGGCACCGTCCTGATCCAGGCCGCCGACCCGCACGGCACCAGCGGCCTCCAGGTCAACACCAACGCGACCCAGACCGTCACCCGCCGCCCCACCGACCCGTTCGGCAACCCCCGCGGCACCCAGCCCTCCGCTAATCAGTGGGCTGGCACCAAGGGCTTCGTCGGCGGCAGCAAGGACGACACCACCGGACTCACCAACCTCGGCGCCCGCCAGTACGACCCCATCCGCGGACGCTTCATCAGCCCCGACCCCATCCTCGACGCAGCCGACCCCCAACAGTGGAACGGCTACGCCTACAGCAACAACAACCCTGTCAACCTCTCCGACCCCAGCGGCCTTCGCCCCGACGGCATGTACGGCGGCACCAGCAGCCTCTTGCCCGATGGCACGACCGAGACATGGAAGCCGGACAACCACGGCGGATGGGAGTGGGGCCGCACCGTCTACTACGGCGCTCCAGGGAGTGGCGGGGCTCTCAAAGTCGAGCAGAAGATCAACTTCAACGCCAAGAAGCCTCAGCCCGCAAACAGCACCTCACAGTGGATTAAGTTCGTCCCCAACGCCACCTGGGCCACGATCGTCAAGACCGCGGCCGACTTCACCGGCGTCACGGATGCGAAAACCTGCATCGAGGGCAGCGGGATGTCCCAAGCCTGGGGATGCCTCAACACCATGGCGAACCTCGTCGGATGGAGCAAGGCCAAAGCCTTGGAACGCGGGCTCGAAAAGGGTTTCGAGCGCTTCGGAAAGTGCAACAGCTTTCCGGCGGGAACACTGGTCCTTCTTGCCGACGGCACCACCAAGCCGATCGAAAAGGTCACCACCGGCGACACAGCCACCGCCACCGACCCGCAAACCGGAACCACCAAGCCGCAACCCGTCACTGCGATCATCACCAGCTTCGATGATCAGGAATTCACCGACCTCACCCTGACCACCACACAACAGCCCGGAATCGCTTCCGAGCCAACCAACCCACAAACCAAGAGCCTCCGGCTCACCTCGACCCAGCACCACCCGTACTGGAATGTCACCACCCAGCAGTGGACGGACGCCGCCGACCTCCACATCGGCGACCAGCTCCTGACCTCCACCGCCAACACACTCGCCACCGTCCAGGCCATCCGGAACTACCACACTCGGTCCCAAACTGCCCACAACCTGACCATCAACCAGTTCCACACGTACTATGTGCTGGCGGGCGAGACTCCGGTGCTGGTGCATAACGCTGGCGGCGATGACCCGGCAATTCCAAACATTGTCCAGCAGCGAATTCAGGAAATCCTGGCTGGGCAAGCGGAACCAAGGATGAATGGTGCTGGCACCGGTCCTGACAGGTTCGAGGTCAGAACGGGAAATAACCCCACGCCAGGCGCGCACGCGCGGAAGTGGGGCCCTTCGGCGCCCGGGGCTAACGACTCAGCGTTGATCTACGACATGGGTGATGGGAAAAATAAGTATCGGATTCTCGTGAACAGGTATGGTGATATTGGCTGGGTGGACAATCACAACTACAAGAACATAAAGCCATACACGCCGGGGTGCTAGCGCAAAGAGATCCTGCACGGCCTGACCGAGTGAATGAATCGTCGCAATCTTGAATGAGGCCGGCCGGGTGATTTCGGTCGGCCTCTTGCGCGGCGGCCATTTAAGGACCCCGGGCGACTGCGCTCAGGGCGCGGCGGCCGTCATGTTTTCTGATGCACGGCGACGGGTTGATATTATCCAGTAGCGGCTGGGCGATCACGGGCTGCAGCCGCAGACCTGATGGTCACTCAGATTTCCTGCGGGCGGGTGCTGCGTTCCAGCTGCTGTGACCCTACGGGTTGATGGTGGGGAGCTAGTTGTTATTTTCGTGCAAAATCGAGTGTTTGAGAGGCTGAAATGGAGCGGATTACTGATGAGCAGATTTCGCAACTGGTCAAGTTTGTATATGCTCGAATCCCCGGCGCCGATTCACTTCGAGAAGATGAATCCCGCCGCACAGCCACTGCGCTCCGCCTGATTACAGACAAGCAGGTTGCGGCTATTCGCTACTACCGCGCCTCTCCGCCTGAAAGTGCTGCGGTATCCGAGGTTCACGCGACTGCTTCATGGAACCTTCTGGTCTCTGTCGCTAAAATCTGGCGAGACCATTCGGAATTTCCGATCGGCGCCGCGATAGAAACGTTTGAATTTGAGGCCGAGAATCCTCTTATGCCGGCAAGTTGAACATGGATCGGTCGGCGGGGTGGCCTGAATTAGTAATCGCCAGCGATTCGGCTATCCGGAGAATTGCCTCGTCGTCCCAGTCTTAAGTTCAGTCAAACCAGATCCCATGCTAGAAGCCCCGCCGAAGAATCATCGGCGGGGCTTCTTGGCGTCTGACGGCAGCAGTTGACGGCAACGTCAGCGGACGGGTGCTGCACAAATGTGCGGTCCGTCGCCATCGTCGGGCCGAGTGGCGGGCTTGGCGGGGCCCCCGAGGGCGTTGCCGAGGAGGTCTATGGCGTCGCGCTGGAGGCGGAGTCGGACGTGGGCGTAGACGGTGGCGGTGACACCGATGTGGACGTGGCCGAGGGGTTCCTTGATGACGACGAGTTCGACGCCCTGTTCCAGGAGGAGGGTGGCCGCCGAGTGGCGGAGGTCGTGGAAGCGGATGCGGCCGAGCCTGGCCCGGCGGAGGAGTGCGGTGAAGTGACGGGTGAGGGTAGCTCCCTCGATCGGAGCACCGTTGGGCCGAGTGAAGACGTAGCCGCTGTCCTTCCAGGTCGCCCCCGCCGCTTGGCGTTCCTGGCGCTGCAGGTCGCGGTGCTGTTCGAGGGAGCGCAGACATGGAGTGGGCAGTGCGATGCGCCGCTCCGAACTCTGGGTCTTGGTCGGCAGGGCGATCAGGCCACCGGAGTTGGTGCGCTGGAGGGTGCGGCGGATGCTGGCGGTTCCGCCGGCCAGGTCGAGGTCTTCCCAGCGCAGGCCGAGGAGTTCGCCCTTGCGGAGCCCGGTTCGCAGAGCGGGTTCGAACAGTGCGTGCCGCCGGTGGCCGTGGGTAGCGGCGAGGAACGCGCGGGCTTCCTGCGCGGTGAGGGGTTCGAAGCGGCGGGGTCGGGGTGTGCCCATGCGGACGTTGTGGGGGATCTCCTCCTCTCGGACGGCATGTTCCAGGGCGGACTTGAGGACGGAGTGGACGTAGGCGAGGCTCAGCGGGGAGAGCCGCTTCCCGCAGCACGTACCAATGGCGCAGAAGCGGGGCTGGTCGCGGGCGGCGTCGAGGCCGCGGGCGCAGCGCTGGCAGGTGGTGCGGCACTGGCCCTCGCGAGATGGGTGCAATCCAAGGCCACGGTCCAGCAGTCGGCTCGGGCGGGGTGTCGTCGGACGGCGGGGGGACATCACACTGCCGTATGGGGTGTTCCTCGAACCGAAGATCGGTGAGCCGTGGCGGAGTTCAGGGTTCGCGAGTCTGCGGTGCCTGGGAAGAACCGTAAGCCGGTGCATGGAGTCGACGGCGCGACCGGTGGGAGCTCCGATGCGCCGCAAGGCGGGAAGGGCCGCCGGGGCGCTCAACTCTGTGCAAAGGGGGGTGACTTGCGCAAGGGCGGGCAGGTGGAGGTGGGGGCGTCCGGGTGGGGGGGTGGGGGCGGCGTGGCGGGTGCGACCTGGGGTGGAGGGGGTTAGGTCGTGGGCAGGACGCGGTGGGGGTGGGGGCGGGCCTAGCGTGGCGGTATGTCGACAACTTCTCGGTGGCAGAGTGCTGTTCTGCTCGCCGTGCCCATTGCCGTCCTGCTTTCGCTGGCCGGTCCGCAGGCCGCGCTGGCGGCTTCCCCGACGGTCGGAACGCTCTCGTTGAGTGCGGCGACGGAGGTGCCGCAGGTGCCCGCGCCGACGACGCGGCGGCCGGTCGGTGCCACGTCGGTGCACCTGGTGGACAAGGCCCGGCACGATCCCTGGCGGGCGGACGCCGCGAGCCGCGAGCTGATGGCCACCCTCTGGTACCCGGCGCAGCCCGCGCGCGGGGAGCACGGGGAGCAACTGCCGTACGTCTCCCCCGAGGTGTCGTCCGCGCTATTCGGCACCCCGGCTGTCAGCGAGGTGCGGACGGGCGTGAAGGCCCGTACGGTGCCCGCGCCCGGGCGGCACCCGGTGGTGGTGCTCTCCCCCGGTTACGGCTACAGCCGCACCTCGCTCACCGCCCTTGCCGAGGACCTCGCGGCCCGGGGCTACGTGGTGGCCGCGCTGGACCACACGTACGAGACGGTCGTGCAGTTCCCCGACGGGCGGGTGGAGACCTGCCTGATCTGCGATCACGTGGACGACCAGCGGGCGGCCGAGGTCACCCGCAGTCGGGCGAAGGACATCAGTTTCCTGATCGACCGCCTGACCGCGCCCGGCCCCGGGCTCGTCCGCGGGTTGCAGGTCGACCGCTCCCGGATCGGCGCGGCCGGCCACTCGATCGGCGGCGCGAGCGCCGTCGAGGCGATGAGCGAGGACCGGCGGATCCGCGCCGCCGCCAACCTGGACGGCGACTTCTTCGCCCCGCTGCCGGCCGACGGCCTCGCCCGCCCGGTGCTGCTGCTCGGCGCCCAGCGGCACGCCGGCAGGCCCGCGACGGCGAACTGGGACGAGACCTGGCAGCACCTGACCGGCTGGAAGCGCTGGCTGGACCTGCCGGAGGCCGGCCACCTGTCGTTCTGCGACATGCACTGGCTGGTGGACTCCCTCGGTGTCCGCGACCAGTTGCCGCCCGACACCACCCCGGAGCAGTACGGCACCATCAAGGGCGACCGCGCGCTCGCCGCCACCCGGGCGTACCTCGGCGCGTTCTTCGACCGGTACCTGCTCAACCGCCCGAGCCGACTGCTGGACGGCCCCTCGGCGGCCTTCCCGGAGGTCCGCTTCGCCAAGTAGCAGGTGGCGAGCAGCGAGCGGCAGGTAAGGAGTGGCGAGTGGGCCGCCGACCGCACGGCGGCCCGGGGCGGCCCGGGGCGGCCCGGGGCGCCCGATCAGGTGATTCGGCCGCCGCAGGGCTGTGACCTGCGGCGGATCGGGGCAGTCCTCCGGCGCAGCCGCCATCCGCGGCGGCTCCCCCGGACACTCTGGAGTGACGACATGCGACGGATCAGCAAGGCGCTCGGCGCGGTGGCCATGGCCGCGGCGGTGGCAGTGGCGGTGCCCGGTTCGGCCCAGGCGGCCACCGGTCAGCTGCGGGTCGGGTTCAAGACCTACAACAACCCTTCGGGCTGCTACCAGAGCGACATCTGGCCCCTCATCGTCGAGAACCTCACCGACAAGCCCGCCGACGTCCACGATCGGCCGGGCTGCGAGGGGCCTGTCATCGGTGTGGTGCACCCGGGCGAGACCGCGACGTTCGAGTTCGGCGCGAGCGTGCGAATCGCCTGACGCTCCGGGCGGTGAAGAGGCCGGTCGATCCGACGTGATGTCGGGGTGGCCGGCCTCTTCGGTTCGCTGCCGTCGCCAGGGCACGCAACGGGATGACGTGTTCATGCGAATGGGTCGATACGCGGGTGGACTGCAAGGGAACTGTCTGCGGAGCCCCATCCCCACCAAGGAGGTTTCCTCATGAAACGACTGCTCTTCGTCGCCGGCATGGCCACCGCCGTCCTGGGCCTGACCGGTGTCGGCGCCGCCGGTGCGGCCGACGGGAGCGCGCACGGCGTCCCCAGCAAGCGGGTCGGTGAAGTGATCCGGTGCAACGAAGTGAACCCCGACCTGCCGAACGCGATGGGCCGCGACTGCGACAGCACCACCTGGGGGCCGCTGAGCAACTTCACCCTCATCGACCGGGGGTCGGGCGGGGCGTACCAGTGTCAGAGCGGCTGGGCCGAGGGCGGCCTGTGGGTGAACGGGCAGGGCTGTCGCCCCATCCCCGCCTGATCGGCAGCCGGCTCCGGGTGTCGGTGCGATCGACACCCCGTCGCCGCTGTGGAACCAGAACGGCCGGTCGACAGTCGAGTACACCGGCCGCTCCGGGGGGGGGGACCCGCCCAGTCCCCGGCGCAGGAACCAGGCCCCGACGGATACCGCCGGCCCCGG
>NZ_JBHWIR010000072.1:33530-36419 GCF_042731835.1 Kitasatospora sp. NPDC059817
CGCACACCCAGACACAGTGTGGTCGGGTGGGCGGGGTTTTGTGTATACGACCCCGGTCGACCGTCGTGTCGCCCGGCCGCTCCTGTGTGGCGAACCGACACAGTCCCAGACGAAGGAAGCCGTCCCGGACCTGAACCGACTGCCACGGTGAGCTCCCTACGGCAGGAGCGCCGGATCAGCCGGCCAGGGTGTCCTTCAGCCAAGGGGCGATCACGGCCATCGCCTCGCTGAAGCGCGAGATGGCGCAGTGGCCGGTGTCCGGGATCAGTTCGACCCGGGTGTCCCGGCGACCCTTGAACACCAGGGTGTCGTCCAGTGGGACGTGGACGTCCTCGGTGCCATTGACCACCAGCATCGGCCCGTTGGCGTCCTGGTCCAGCAGCGGGCGCAGGTCGAACGCCGCGAAGGCGTTCTCCAGCTCGGCCCCACTCGGCGCGGCGTCGAAGCCCAGGGCGTTGCCGACGATGCCGTCCATGCCGAAGGCGAAGCCGCGACCGGGAGCGAAGGAGCGCTCCACCGGGCCGCCGAGCACCACGGAGGCGTCCACCGACCCCGTCAGTCCGGTCCGGGCGGAGTAGTAGCCGCCCATCGAGATGCCGAAGTGCCCGACCTTTCCGTTGCCGGCCGCGCGGGCGAAGGAGACCAGTCCGGCGATCACCTCGGCCCCGCCGTCCGGGGTCATCGGCAGGTGGGCGGTCTCGCCGGTGCCGGGGAGGTCGAACAGCAGCAGCCGCGCCGGCAGGGTGAACGCGAGCTGCTCCCACATGCCGTGCAGGTCTGTCTTCCAGGAGTCCACGCCGCCGCTGGCCAGCACGACCGGCGCGTCGGCGGGCAGGCCGGGGGCGGCCATCAGGTGGATCGGCAGGGTGGCGGTGCCGCCGCGGTACGGGACGGTGAGCGTGCGGCGCTCGAACTCCACCGGGAAGCCGGGGGCCGCGAGGACGTACTGCTCGACCTGGCGGGCGAGCGCGGTTCGCTTCGGGTCGTCGGCGAGCGAGGGGAACTTGGCCCAGCCGTACGCCTGCGCGGCCAGACGGTGGCGCCCGGCCTCGGCGTGCCGGGCGGCGAGGGTGGACCACTCGTACACCCAGCTGCCGGGCCGGTCGGGCCACATCTCGGTGACGGCGGCGCGGACGGCGTCCACCTCGTCGACGGGGAGGCCGAGGGTCATCTGCGGGTAACGCTCGACGAACAGGTCCTGCGGGTCCAGGGGCCAGGTGAAGGACATAGTGGTGCCTCCTGCTGCACTTAAAGCCGGGACGCTTGCATTAACGACTATGCGCCCGAGCGGCATCTAATGCAAGCGCCCTTGCGTTAATGTGGTGGCCGAGGTGATCGACACATGACCGAAGAAGAGCCGGAGCCGGCGCCAGCGCCGGAGCCGATCCGCCGCCGCCCGGGCGGCCGTGCCGCGCGCGTCCGCCAGGCCGTTCTGGCGGCTGCCACGGAGGTGCTGGCCGAGGAGGGCATCGACCGGCTCAGCATCGCCGGGGTCGCGGCCCGCGCAGGGGTCAACGAGACCACGGTGTACCGGCGTTGGGGAAGTCGGGAGAAGCTCGTACTGGACGCCATGCTCACCGGCAGCAACGAAGGCATCCCCGTCCCCGACACCGGAGCCGTCCGCACCGACCTGGCCGCCTTCGCCCGCGCGCTGGCCGAGTACCTCGCCACCCCGACCGGCCGTTCCGTCGCCCGGGCGGCCGCACTCAGCTCCGACGACCCCGACCTCGCCGAGGCCTGGCAGACCTTCTGGCAGTCTCGCCTCGACCAGGCCGGCGTCATCGTCAGCCGGGCCGTCGAACGCGGGGAACTCCCGACGGGCACCGACACGGCCCTGGCACTGGAACTGCTCTGCGCCCCGCTCCAGACCCGCTGCCTGCTCGGCCACCGCCCGATCGAGCCGGATCTGCCGGAGCGCCTGACGGACATGGTGCTGAACGGCCTGCGAGGGACGACCTGAGAGGGACGGCCTGAAAGGGAGGAGCCAGGGAACCGCCCCGCGGCAAGGTGGTGTCAGCGAGGAGTCTCCGTTGCTGCGGGAGGCATCAGGCAGGGGGTCTTGACCAGGAAGAGGAGAAGTCCTCCCTTCGTGGTCTCAACGGAGATCAGGTACCGGCTCGACGCCTGGGATGCGTCGAGGACTGTGTCCACCTTGCCGTTGGCGCTCTCCCGATAGCCGTCGATCTTGAAGCCCTGCTGCTCGAGCATCGCGCGGACCTTGCGGATGGCTTCGGGGTGCTGTTCGAGCGGGGTGGAGCTGTGGACCGCGTACGACAGCTTGTACCGGCCGTCCTTGACGACCTCGTCGTTCCTGCCGACACAGTCGCTGAAGAGCGGCTCGACGCTGCCGGCGTCGAGGGTGATTCCAGCTGTCTGCGCCATGTCCTCGGTCATGTGCTTGGCCCAGCCCTGGGCGTCCTGGCGGGCCTTGACCGGGAGAGGATCGCTGGGGCCGGGCGTGGACATACATCCTCCGAGGATCAGGGGCAGGCAGAGCGCCAACGCGGCAGCGCCCAGACGTCGGGCTCCGACACGGCGCGCGGCCACCGACCAACCCGTCAGCTGACCGACAGCCGCGTGACTGGCAGTGACGGCTGCCTGACAAGGCTTCGCGAAGTCCTCGCCGATGGCCCGCGCTACACCTGCGGACTTGTATATCTCGCCCGGGTCAACCTTGAGATCGCCCACTGGCTTCCCCTCCCGACAACCTTCGGTCAGCAAGAAACCTATTTCGGTGATCGGCCGATCTCTATCCGCAGAGATACTCATCCGAAATCAGATGATTGGTCCTGTTCTAGTGTCCTGAGTCTTAGGAAAGCTATAGAAGTATGCTGGGCTCATGGCGCGTATGGGTCGGCCGACGGTCGAAGTGGTTCTGACGGATGACGA
>NZ_JBHWIR010000073.1:0-36291 GCF_042731835.1 Kitasatospora sp. NPDC059817
GGGTCTCGTTGATGTTTTAACCACCCCGCCCCCAGCGGCCGCCCGCCCGGCCGGCGCGCGGCGGGCCGCGGCCGGCCGGGGGCGCCTGGCGGACGATCAGCCGCGCGCCCAGAGGGAGTTGACGCGGCTGCGCTCGGTGCCGTTCGGGTACGGGTTGGTGCAGGAGGTGCCGGGGCCGCCGCCGGACATCAGCTCGCTGCACGGGCCGGAGTAGTGGTCCGGCAGGCCGAGCACGTGCCCGGTCTCGTGCGCGGTCACCCGGACCGAGTTGTACTGCCGGTTCTGCTGGTAGTCGAGGAAGACGTAGCCGCGCCCGTGGCCGTCGGTGCTGGCGTAGGAGCCGCGGCTGTCGTTGCCCTCGTAGTAGGCGAAGTCGCCGCCCGAGCCGGACCGCAGCTGGACGTTGCTGACCGAGCTGTTCCAGATCTGCGCGGCGTTGGCGATCTGGGTGCGGAAGCTCGGTGCCGAGCTGGCGTCGTAGGTGACGACGACGGTCGCCAGGTTCGGGCTGGCGGCCTGCTTGGCCTTGGCGGAGGCCATCACGGCCTGGAAGAACGCCTGGTTGTTCGCGGCCTCGGCGGCCGAACCGGCGTACGTCGAGGCGGTGTAGCCCTGGACGCCCGGGCCGGGGGTGGCGGCGGACGCGGCGGTGGTGGGCAGCACGGCGAGACCGGCCGCGAGGGCCAGGCCGAGCGCGGCGGACAGCACGGATCGCTTCATGTGGGGGCTCCGATTCCGGTGGTGCCGTGGCCGGTTGGGGGCCGGCCCTGGGGGACACCTGGTCAGCGGGTGATGTCCCCAGAGCTTCGGGCAGCCCGGCGGGCGGGCGGATGATGTCAACCCGCGATAGCTTTGATCAATACCCCTTGCGGTAAAGCGATTTGAGATGTCTTTAACCAACCTTGACTCGCGCGTGCCCCTGGCATTCCGCTCCACCGGCGGTTAGGCTCCCGATCGGGGAAGCAACCGAGCGACGGGCCACCCGATTCCGGCCGGGCGGCCCGCCGCACCCGAAGGGCGTCGGCAACTTCCCTGTTTCAGCGGCGAGTTCGCGACTCCCCTAGTTCACGGAATCGACGCCGTTCGACCAGAGGCTGTCGACCTGGCCGCGCTCGTTGCTGTCGGGGTAGGGATTGGTGCAGGACGGGCCGGGGCCGCCGCCGGACATCAGCTCGCTGCACGGGCCGGAGTAGTTGTCGGGCAGGCCGAGCACGTGCCCGGTCTCGTGCGCGGTGACGCGCAGCGAGCTGTACTGCTGGTTCTGCTGGTAGTCGAGGAAGACGTAGCCGTGGCCGTGGCCGTCGGTGCTGGCGTAGGAGCCGCGGCTGTCGTTGCCCTCGTAGTACGAGAAGTCGCCGGTGCCGCTGCTCGCCTGGAGCTGGACGTTGCTGACCGAGCTGTTCCAGATCTGCGCGGCCTGGGATATCTGGCTGGTGAAGGAGGGCGCGCTGGCGGTGTCGTAGGTGACGGTGACGGTCTGCAGCCACGGGTTGGCGGCCTGCTTGGCCTTGGCGGAGGCCATCACGGCGTGGAAGAACGCCTGGTTGTTCGCGGCCTCGGCGGCCGAACCGGCGTACGTGGAGGCGGTGTAGCCCTGGACGGCCGGGCCGGGGGCGGCGGCGGACGCGGCAGTGGTGGGCAGCACGGCGAGACCGGCCGCGAGGGCCAGGCCGAGCGCGGCGGACAGCACGGATCGCTTCATGTGGGGGCTCCGGATTCGCGGTACGCCGAACCGCCGGGGCCGGTGGGGGCCGGACACGGCTGCGGCGACGGTGGGGGCGCCCCGGTGGGGCCGGGGCGGATTCGCTGCCCCTGAGCTTCGACCCGCCCGGGCCCGCGGCGGATGATGTCAACCGGCGATAGCACGGCCGCATACCGGCGGGGCCCACCACGTGCCCTCCTGCCGCGCTTTGTTCTGTCATGTCCTTGGCGATGTGGCCGGGTGGCGTCTATGCTCCGGGCGTGGAGCTCGACGTGAGACACCTCCGGGTGGTGTGCGCGATCGCCGACACCGGCAGCCTCCGCAAGGCCGCGCTCCAGCTCGGCATGACCCAGCCCTCCCTCACCACCCAGCTGCACCGCATCGAACGGGCCATCGGCGGCACCCTGTTCACCCGCGAGCAGACCGGCAGCCGGCCCACCGCGCTCGGCCACTCGGTGCTGTCCCGGGCCCGGCCGGTGATCACCGAGATGGCCGCGCTGGTGGCCGCCGCCCGCCAGGAGGCCCGCGACGCGGCCGGCCCCGGGCGGCAGCGCCGGCTGCGGATCGGCAGCGTCGGCAGCCGGGCGGTCGCGGCCTGGCTGCGCCGGGTGCACGAACGGCTGCCGGACACCGACACCACCATCCACGTCGACGTCTCGGCCAGCGCCCTGCTGCGGATGGTCGCCGCCGACCAGCTGGACGTGGCCTTCGTCTACGAGAGCGAGGGCTTCCCGCTACGGGTGCCGCCGGACGCCGAGCACCGGGTGCTGATGGCCCGTGAGCCGCAGTTCGTCGCGCTCGCCGCCGGACACCCGGCCGCCGCCCGCCCGGTCGTCCACCTGACCGACCTCGCCGAGGACACCTGGATGGTCGACCCGACCGCCGACCACGAGTACGCGGCGATGCGCCGGGTGTTCAGCGAGGCCGGGCTCAACCCCCGGGTGGTCCAGGTGCGGGACAACGCCACCGCCGCCGAACTCGTCGCCTCCGGCGAGGCCGTCCGCCCCTGCCAGCCGACCTCCGCCCCCGGGCCCGGCACGGTGGTGCGCCCCGTGCACGGGGACCCGCTGGCCGTCCGGCTGCTGCTCACCTGGCGCCCGCGCGCGCTCAGCCAGCCCGCGCTGGACGCGCTGTACGGCGAACTGCGCGCCGCCTACCTGGACCTGGCCAAGGTCAACCCGGCCTACCTGGCCTGGCTGGCCCGGCACGAGCCGATCCTGCTGGACTGCGCCTGAGCATCACCTGGCCGCCCGGCCGGCGGACGACGGCCAAGCGCCTGAGAGTCGCCGGGCACCCCACGGCGGCCGGGCGCCCGAGAACCGCCAGGCGCCCCACGACGGCCGGGCACCCCAGACCCGCCCAGCGCCCCCGTCAGCCCTCCCGGCTGTGCAGCAGCACGCCCACCGCCACGGTCAGCGCGCAGACCAGGCCCGCCGCCAGCACGCCGGAGCCGCCGAGCGCGGTGCAGGCCAGCACCAGCACCGCCCCGGTCGGGGCCAGCGCCTGCGCCGCGCCGGTCTTGGTGTGCCGGGAGTGCAGCAGCCAGACCGTGAGCAGGTAGAGCGCGGTGGGCACGGTGACCGTCGCGGTGGCGGCCGTCGCGGAGATCTCCGCCTGGTGCACGGCCGACTCCACGGCCACCTCCAGCCCGGTGCCGATCGCGGCGGCCGCGCCGAACACCAGGTAGTGGCCGTACCCCCAGGCGAAGGCCTGCCGGTTGGAGCGCAGGTGCTCGTGGACCGGCCGGGCGAAGTAGATCCACCAGGCCGCGAAGCAGATCAGCAGGCCGCCGATCGCCACCGGCAGCAGCCGGCCCAGCTCCTCGTGCTCGTCCACCGCCGACTGCACCGCGACCGTCGCGGCCGCCACCGTCTCGCCGAGCACGATCAGGGTGAACAGCCCGTACCGCTCGGCGATGTGGTGCGGGTGCCAGGAGGTCTGCATCCGCAGTTCGGCGACCACCGGCACGGCCAGCTCGCACAGCACCCCGAGCGGGATGACCACCGGCCGGACGGCGTCCGGCAGCAGCACCACCACCACCCAGCCCACCTGGCAGAGCGCGATCCCGACCGCGTACCGCACGGCGACCAGGCGCGCCTCGCCCTGCTCGGCGGCCGCCGCGCGCAGCCACTGGGTGACCATCGCCAGGCGCATCACCACGTACCCGGCGATCGCCAGCGTCAGGTCCTGGGTGGCGAACAGCCGTGGCACCCCGGCCGCGAGGACCAGCACCCCGGCGATCTGCACCAGCGTGGTGACCCGGTACGGCACGTCGTCGCAGTCGTACGCGGAGGCGAACCAGGTGAAGTTCATCCAGGCCCACCAGATCGCAAAAAAAGCGATCGCGTAGCCGCGCAGGCCGTCGCCGTAGTGGCCGGCCGCCAGGGAGTGGGCGAGTTCGCGCCCGGCCTGGCCGACGGCGACCACGAAGCAGAGGTCGAAGAAGAGTTCCAGCGGGGTGGCGACCCGGTGCGGCTCGTCCCGGGCGCGCGGGACCATCCGGCGCACCGGGGGCGGGTCGACGGGGCGCGGGTGGGGGGCGGCGGCGGATTCGCTGGCCATCGGTGCTGCTCCGGGTTCGGGAGGGGCTGGCTGTCCCGCGCATCCTGGCAGCGGCCCGGGCCCCGCGCACGCACCGGCGCGACGGGCGCAGCGGTTCGCGATCCCGGGGTCGATTGCGCCGTTCGTCCCATTTTTTCCTTGCCGTCAGCCGTAGTTGACGCCCTGGTGCGCGAACCGGGTGACAGCGCGGCGGGTTTCCGGGCGCGCCCCGCGCGCTGCGCCGCGGCCGGCCGGACGGCCCCGCTAGATTCGTCCCCGGTTGGAAGCGAGCGCGGGCCTTGCGGGGCCCCACGACACGGGCGGCCTGCGGGCAACGCGGAAGGTCAAGGCCGGTGGCAGGAGAACGGGGGCGGCAGAGCCGACCTTCCCGTGTCCGTACCACCGGCCTCGTGATCACCGCGCTGCTCGCCAGCGCCTGCCGCCCGTTCGCTCTCGCCGCGTCCGCGGCGGGGGCTACTTCTCCCAGCCGACCTTGGCGTAGTCCTCCCCGGCCAGGCCGAAGGCACCGTAATTGGCGAGGCCCTTGCGCGTCGCCACCACGGTCGGCCGCTGGTAGAGCTCGACGGTGTGGCCGAGCTCCCAGATCTTCGCGTCGGCCTGGTTGTAGAGCTTCGCGGCCTCCACCGGGTCGACCGTCCCGGCCGCCTTCTTGAGCAGGTCGTCGACCTCCTGGCTGCCGATGCGCGAGGGGTTGTTGAAGGTGTTGTCCCCCACCGGCAGACGGAAGTTGCCCAGGCTCTTGGAGAGCGGGAACGAGTCGGTGTTGCGCCAGCTCGCGATCTCGAACTTGCCCGGGTTCACGTACTTGGTGAAGAAGTCGTTGGCGGGCACCTTGTCCAGGCTCACCTTGACCCCGGCCTGCAGCCACATCGCGGCGGCGGCGGTGGCCAGGTCGATCTGGGCCTGCGGGGTGGACTCGTTGACCGTCCAGTGCAGTTGCAGTGACTGGCCGTCCTTGGTGCGTGGCTGTCCGGCGCCCGCCTCCTTCCAACCGGCGTCGTCCAGCAGCTTCTTGGCGGCGGGGACGTCGAACTTCGCCCACTCGCCCGAGTTGTCCTGGTAGCCGGTCTGGTTGGGCATGAAGATGTGGTTGCCGAGCGGCTTGAACTCCACCGGCACGCCATTGTTGGCGATCTTGATCAGCGCGGACCGGTCGAGCGCCTTGCCGAGCGCCTGGCGAACCTTCTGGTCCGCCAGCGCGCCGCCGGAGCCGAAGGAGATGTGCACCTCGTCCCACGGGCTGGCGGCCCGGATCGCGGTGTCCTTGGCGTCCTTGAGCTGCCCGTACGCGGCGGCGGTGCCGGCCGTGGCGAGGTCGATCTCGTTGTTGAGGTACGACTGGGTGGTCGCGGACTGGGTCATCACCCGGAAGGTGATCTTGTCCGCCTTGGCCTTGGTGCCCCACCAGGCCGGGTCCGGGACGAGGGTGAGGGTCTGCGCGGTCTTGTCCGCCACACCGATCTTCAGCGCGCCCGCGGTGATCGGGATCTTCTCCACCCAGCCCTTGTTGAAGTCGTCCGGGGTGGCGATGCCGGCCGCCGGGATCAGCGGGCGGAACAGGTTCTGCCAGTCCGCGTACGGCTCGGAGAAGGTGACCTTCACCTCGCTCGGGTCGGCCCCCTGCTCGACGGCGGAGATCTGCTCGTAGCCGGACGGGTCGGCGATGTTGTACGCCGGGTCCTTGCCGTTGCTGGCCTGCCAGTCGGCCTTGAAGTCCAGGTAGCTGAGCGGCTTGCCGTCCGACCACTTGGCCTTGGGGTTGAGCTTGTAGGTGATCACCTCGGGCGAGGTCGAGGTGACCTTGGCGTCCAGCAGGTAGTCGGTGTCGGGCTGGAAGGTGCCGGAGGCGTCCGTGTTGAAGAGCGACGGCTCCAGGGCGCGCATGATCGAGACCGCGTCGCCGTAGGTGCCGTCCACCTGGAACGGGTTCCACTGGGTGATCCACTGGTACAGCGGGAACCGCACCTCGCCGCCGTCCTTGACCTGGTCCAGCGGCTTGGCGTTGATGTCCTGGGAGTCCTGCCGGGGCGGCTCGCTCTTCGCCACCTTGTCGGCCGAGCCGCCCCCGCCCGAGGTGCACGCGGTGACCGCCAGCGCGACGGCGACGGCGAGGGCCGTCGCCCGGCCGAGGCGGCGGGCCGTGGTGGAAGCGTCCATGGAGTCCCCCTGGTGAGGTCTTCGAAACGGGCGGTAACGGGCAGTTGTGCCGCGCGAGGTGTGGCGGGGCTTGAGCGTGGGCAGCCAAGTCGGCACCGGGCCAGCAGAACGTAACAGCCGATCAGTTCCGTCACCAGGGGGAGGACCGCACACCTGATCCAGAAGTCATCTGCGGCAATACCGCCGCAACACCCCGGCCTCGCACCGGTGCCAGACTCTGACCTGCGCTTTCCCCGTACCGCCCCGTCCCCCTGCCGTCCGAAGGCCTGAACGGGCCCCGACCGAAGGCCACCACCCGATGCCCACCAGACGCGTCGGCCCCTCCCCCACCCCGGGCGGCCGTTGATGTTCCGTTACCTGGCGAAGCGCCTGAGCTACTACGCGGTGCTGCTGATCGCCGCCGTCTTCCTGGCGTACGCGATCTCCGCGACCGCCCTCCAGCCGCGCACCTACTTCGACGCCAAGGTCCCCCGCCCGGCCGCCGAGTCGGTCGAGCGCCAGCTCACTGCGCTCAACCTGAACGACCGCACCCCGGTCGTCGAACGCTTCGGCCACTGGGCCGACGGGCTGCTCCACGGCGACCTCGGCCGGACCATCCACGACACCCCGGTCACCGACGACTTCGGCCGCCGGGTCTGGGTCTCGCTGCGGCTGCTGCTGCTCGGCAGCCTGCTCGGCATCGTTCTCGGCATCGCCGCCGGGGCCTGGAGCGCCGTCCGCCAGTACCGGATCTCCGACCGGCTGCTCACCGTGCTCTCCTTCGTCCTGCTCTCCACCCCGGTCTTCCTGGTCGCGCTGTTCCTCAAGAACGGCGCCATCGCCGCCAAGGACGCGGCCGGCCACGACGTCATCCCGTTCACCGGCTACGAGACCCCCGGACTGACCGGCGGCCTCGGCGCCCACCTCGCCGACTGGGCGCTGCACCTGCTGCTGCCCACCATCTCGCTCGCACTCGGCGGCCTCGCCACCTACAGCCGCTACCAGCGCGGCACCATGCTCGACGTGCTCGGCTCCGACTACCTGCGCACCGCCGAGGCCAAGGGGCTCACCCGCCGCCGGGCGCTGGTCAAGCACGGGCTGCGGACCGCGGTGATCCCGATGTCGACCATGTTCGCCTACAGCTTCCTGGGCATCTTCACCGGCGCGATCTTCACCGAGACGATCTTCGGCTGGCACGGCATGGGCGAGTGGCTGATCCAGTCGATCAACGAACAGGACGTCAACTCGGTCGTCGCCGTCAACCTGTTCACCGCCGTCGTCGTCCTCGCCTCCGGCTTCCTCGCCGACACCCTGCACGCCGCCCTCGACCCACGCGTGCGGTCCTGACCGGAGGTGAACTGACGTGACCACCGTCGCCGTGGAACCGGCCGCCCCGGCCGCCGCCCCTCGCACCACCGGCCGGGCCCGGCTCGTCCTCGCCCGGCTGCTCGCCGCCCGCGGGGCCGTCGCCGGAGCCGTGATCGTCCTGCTGCTGTTCGCGCTCGCCTTCGGCGGGCCGTACCTGACGCCCTGGGACTACGCCGCCCCCGACTTCGGCGCGCTGCACCAACCGCCGTCCGCCGAGCACTGGTTCGGCACCAACGGGATCGGCCAGGACGTCTTCGCCCAGACCGTCCGCGGCCTGCAGAAGTCGCTGGTCATCGGCCTGCTGGTGGCGCTGTTCTCCACCGTGCTGGCCTCCCTGGTCGGCGCCTGCGCCGGCTACTTCGGCGGCTGGGCCGACCGCGCGCTGATGTTCGCGGTTGACCTGCTGCTGGTCTTCCCCAGCTTCCTGATCATCACCATCGTCTCGCCCCGGCTGAAGAGCGCCGGCTGGATCGCCTTCGTGCTGCTGCTCGCCCTGTTCAACTGGATGATCACCGCCCGGGTGGTCCGCTCGATGACCATCTCGCTGCGCGAGCGCGAATTCGTCCGCGCCGCACGGTTCATGGGGGTGCGGCCGCTGCGGATCATCACCCGCCACATCCTGCCGAACGTCGCCTCCTTCCTCATCATCGACGCCACCATCGCGGTCGGCGGCGCCGTGATGAGCGAGACCGCGCTCTCCTACTTCGGCTTCGGCGTCAAACCGCCGGACGTCTCGCTCGGCACCCTGCTCGCCGCCGGTACCAGCGAAGCCCCGGTGTTCCCCTGGCTGTTCTACTTCGCCGCCGGCCTGCTGGTGCTGTTCGTCCTCGCCGTCAACCTGATCGGCGACGGGCTGCGCGACGCCCTCGACCCCACCGCCGGGGGCGCGCCCCGCCGCCGCTCCGCCCGGAGGAAGAAGCCGTGACCACCACCGTCGACACCCCCCTGCTCGCCGTCAGCGACCTGCGGGTGGACTTCGCCGGGCCGCACGGCCCCGTCCCCGCCGTCCGCGGGGTGGACCTCACCCTGCGGCGCGGCGAGACCCTCGGCATCGTCGGCGAGTCCGGCTCTGGCAAGTCCGTCACCGCGCTGTCCGTGCTCGGACTGCTGCCCAAGACGGCCGGCGTCCAGGGCTCGGTGCGACTGGACGGGCGGGAACTGGTCGGGCTGCCCGGCAAGGAGCTCGCCGCGATCCGCGGCCGCCGGATCGCCATGGTCTTCCAGGACCCGCTGTCCGCCTTCACCCCGGTCTACCGGATCGGCGACCAGATCGCCGAGGCCGTCCGCATCCACCAGCGGGTCGACCGGGCCGCCGCCCGCCGCAGGGCCGCCGAACTCCTCGACCTGGTGGGCATCCCGGCCCCCGAACGGGCCCTGGACAGCTTCCCGCACGAGTTCTCCGGCGGCATGCGCCAGCGCGCGATGATCGCCATGGCGATCGCCAACGACCCCGACATCCTGCTCGCCGACGAGCCGACCACCGCGCTGGACGTCACCATCCAGGCCCAGGTGCTGGACGTGCTGCGCACCGCGCAGCGGGAGACCGGCGCGGCCCTCGTCCTGGTCAGCCACGACCTCGGGGTGATCGCCGGGATGGCCGACCGGGTCGCGGTGATGTACGCGGGGAGGGTGGTCGAGACCGCCGGGGTGGACGAGCTGTTCGCGGCCCCGCGCCACCCGTACACGCTCGGCCTGATCGGCGCGGTGCCCCGGCTGGACGGGCTCGGCGGCCCGCTCGTCCCGATCCCCGGCGCACCCGCCCCGATGGCCGACCTGCCGCCGGGCTGCCCGTTCGCCGCCCGCTGCCCGCTCGCGGAGGAGCGCTGCTCGGCGGCGGAGCCGGAACTGGCCGGGGGCGACGGGCACCTGGCGGCCTGCGTCCGGTCGGCGGAGCTGGCCGAGCGGCGGCCCGCGCCGGCCGACGTCTACCCGGTGCCGGCGCTTCCGGCCCCGTCGGCCGCTCCGGGGGACCGGGGGGACCGGGGCTCGCGGGCGCCGGTGCTGGCGGTGAGCGGCCTTGGCAAAACGTTTCCGCTCCTCAAGGGCACGGTGTTCAAGCGCCGGGTCGGCGAGGTCTACGCGGTGGACGGCGTCGACCTGGACCTCCGGGAGGGCGAAACCCTCGGCCTGGTCGGGGAGTCCGGCTCCGGCAAGTCCACCACGCTGTTCGAACTGCTGAACCTCACCGCCCCCGAGACCGGCCGGATCGAACTGCTCGGCCACGACACCGCCAAGCTCTCCCGCGCCGAGGCCCACCGGCTGCGCGCCCGACTGCAGATCGTCTTCCAGGACCCGATGGCCAGCCTCGACCCGCGGATGCCGATCGGCGACATCATCGCCGAACCGCTGCGCGCCCAGCACGCCGCCCGCGAGGAGATCGCCCGCCGGGTGCCCGAACTGCTGCACCAGGTCGGCCTCGACCCGGACCACGCCGCCCGCTACCCGCACCAGTTCTCCGGCGGGCAGCGCCAGCGCGTCTCCATCGCCCGGGCCCTGGCCGTCCGGCCGAAACTGCTGGTCCTGGACGAACCGGTCTCCGCCCTGGACGTCTCCATCCAGGCCGGGGTGCTCAACCTGCTGCAAACGCTCAAGGCCGAACTCGGCCTCTCCTACCTGTTCGTCTCGCACGACCTCTCGGTGATCCGGCACCTCGCCGACCGGGTCAGCGTCATGTACCTCGGGCGGACGGTCGAACAGGGCGAGGTCTCCGCCGTCTTCGACCGCCCCCGACACCCGTACACCCGCGCCCTGCTCTCCGCCGTCCCGCTGCCCGACCCCGCCGCCGAGCGCGCCCGCGACCGCATCCTGCTCGCCGGCGACCCGCCCTCCCCCACCGAGCGCCGCACCGGCTGCCCCTTCCGCACCCGCTGCCCGGTGTACGCCCGCCTCGCCGACCCGGCCGCCCGCACGCGGTGCGAGCAGGAACGGCCGGCGCTCCTCGGCGACACCCCGGCACAGGACCACCAGGCGGCCTGCCACTACCCGGAGCCGTAGCCAGCCGCCCGCGATCGCTGGGGGTGATCACTACGGGCGGTCACCATGGGCGATCACTACGGGTGACCACTCGAAAGCGATTCGGCGGATCGACCGGGCGCCGTGTAAAGTTCTCCGAGTCAGCAGGCGCCGCTAGCTCAGTTGGTTAGAGCAGCTGACTCTTAATCAGCGGGTCCGGGGTTCGAGTCCCTGGCGGCGCACATGGCAAGGTCTCAGGCCGCTCACTTCGGTGGGCGGCCTGAGGCGTTTCAGTGGGCCTTTCAGTAGGCGCCGCAGTAGGCGCCGCAGCGGGTGCCCGGCCTCAGCCGGTGTCCAGGACGGCGGAGGCCACCGCGTCCGGGCGGTCGAACATCACCAGGTGCCCGGCCGGGGCGGTGGTGCGGTAGTCGGCCCCGAGCAGCGCCGCGAGCTCCCGCTGGCCGGCCAGCCACTCCTCGGTACGGCGGCTGCGGCAGCCGTCGTCGGCGGCGAGCACGGTGACCGGCAGGCCCTCGGGCAGCGGCCGGGTGCGCCGCAGCCCGTCCACCTCGGCGGCCAGGTCGAGGTAGCGCGCGTTCTCCCGCAGCAGGGCGCGCAGGGCCCGGCCGGTGCGGTAGCAGTGCCGCACCAGCGGCGCCGGGGCGAGGTCCTCGCGGCAGACCGTGGACAGCCGGGCCGTCAGCCGGCGGGCGGCCGGGCCGAGCAGGTACGGCACGGCGACGGCGGTGGCGGCGCCCGCGAGCGCCCGGGCCGCCAGGTCGCGCGCTCCGGGGGCCGGGTACGGCCGGGCCGCCGGCTCGACACTGCTGTCCACCAGGACCAGCCCGGCGGCCCGGTCGGGATGCAGCCGGGCGAAGGCCTCGACGTGGAAGCCGGCCAGCGAGTGGCCGACGACGGTGCAGGGCCCGCGCAGCCCGAGGCCGTCCAGCACCGCGCGGATCCGCTCGGCCTCGCCGGCGGCCGTCGGGGCGGGCCGCCCGGTGGCGGGCTCGGGGGCGCTCAGCCCGTAGCCGGGCCGGTCGAAGCGGACCACGGTGCGGTAGGGCGTAAGGAAGGGGACGACCAGGTCCCAGTCGAACCAGCTGCTGCCGAGGCCCCCGGTGAGCAGGCAGACCGGGCCGCTGCCCTCGGTGCGGACGTGCAGCGGGACGCCGTCGACGCGCAGGAAGCGCGCCCGGGTGCGGGGGTCGTCAGGTGCGGTCATGCCGGCTCCCGGCCCGGGGGCCGTTCGGCCGACCGGGGCCCCCGGTGCGCCGGCGGAGAAGCGTCGGACCAGGTGGATTCGTCGCCCGGCGCCCCCGCGGGGAGGGCCAGGCTCACTGCCAGGACGGCCAGCCAGAGCGCCACCAGCAGCACCTGGAGCCGCTGGCCGGCCCCGAGCGCCCAGGTGCCGCGCCCGGCCTCGAAGGCGGCGATCGCGGCCAGGCTCCAGCCGGTGGCCAGCAGTTCGGCGCCGAGCAGCCAGGGCCCGATCCGGCGCACCGGCGGCCACCAGCCGTAGCGGCGGGCGGCGACGGTGAGCGCGGCCAGCCCGGTGAGCGCACCGAGCATGGCGAGGCTGCTGGTGACGGCGTGCGCGGTGTGGGTCGCGGGGACGAGCCCGGCGGTCTCGCGGGCGGCGCACATCTCGTCGCTGGTGGGGGCGCAGCTGAGCGGCAGCCGGGAGTCGGCGGCGGTCGCCGCGCCGAACAGGGCGAGGGCGGACCAGCCGACCACCGCCCACCCGCGCCGGGCACCGCGCGGCCCGGCCTGCCCGCCGGCGAGGGCGGTGACGGCAGCGGCGAGCACACAGAGCCCGGCGACCAGGTCGGTGGCCCGGAACAGGCCGCCCAGCGGCTGGTCCTCGGCCGCGAGTTCGCTGATGTACGCCTGCACCGGGTCGAGTCCGGTGCTCAGCACGACCTCCAGCACCCACGCGGTGTACGCCGTGGCGCTGAGCATCAGCAGCGCGGCGACCGCCTTCCGCGCGTTCGGGTGTCCGGGCTTGGGGCTGGGCACCGTTCCACCCTAACCGGCGGCGAACTGCACCCCAACCGGGCGGAAACGGACAGCTCGGCGGCGGGCCGGCTCCCGCGCGGATGCGGGCGGTTCCGGGCGGTTCGAGGCACCCGCCGGGACCGTGTATTGTTTTCCAGGTCAGCAGGCGCCGCTAGCTCAGTTGGTTAGAGCAGCTGACTCTTAATCAGCGGGTCCGGGGTTCGAGTCCCTGGCGGCGCACAGACATTTGGGGAGCCTCTCGCAGCAGCGAGGGGCTCCCCAATTTTTTGGCCTTCGACGTCCGTTTTGCGTGTGATGTCGGTCTCGATTGCCGTTCCGGTGGAGCCAATCAGCCCGCCCGGCTCGTCCAGGGCAGTAAACCGGAATCGGGACAAAGGTCCCTAACCACCGATGTCCCCGTCCGTGCAGGCTGACCCGGTCCGCCCGCAGGAAAGGCCGCGCCTTGTCCGAGAACGCCCAGAGCGGCCGTCGCACGCCGTCGACAGGCCTCCGACCGGTCAAACGCTTCCAGCGCGCCGCCCCCGCGACCGGCGGCAGGAAGCCCCGCCGTCCGAAGCGCACCGGCTGGCGCCGGCTGATCCCCACCTGGCGGATGAGCCTGCTCGGCCTCGCCGTGGCCCTGCTGCTCGGCGTCGGCCTGTTCGCGCTCGGGGTCACGCTGGTGAAGGTCCCCGACGCGCACGCCGCCGCGACCGCGCAGAGCAACACCTGGCTCTACGCCGACGGCTCCGTGATCACCCGCACCGGCCAGACCAACCGGCAGAACGTCAGCCTGGACAAGGTCTCCCCCGCCGCCCAGCACGCCGCACTGGCCGCCGAGGACCGCAACTTCTACCACGAGGGTGCCGTCAACGTGCAGGGCCTGCTCCGGGCCGCGGTCAACACCGCCAAGGGCGCGGGCACCCAGGGCGGCTCCACGATCACCCAGCAGTACGTGAAGAACACGTACCTGAACCAGAAGCAGTCGGTCACCCGCAAGGTGAAGGAACTGTTCATAGCCATCAAGGTGGACGCCACCGAGAGCAAGGACGACGTCCTCTCCGGCTACCTGAACACCTCCTACTACGGCCGCGGCGCCTACGGCATCCAGGCCGCCGCCCACGCGTACTTCGGCGTCGACGCCTCCGCGCTCGACCCCGCCCAGGGCGCCTACCTGGCCACCCTGCTGAACGCCCCGAGCGCCTACGACGTGGCCACCGCGACCCCGGCCGGCAAGCAGAACGCCGTCAACCGCTGGAACTACGTGCTGGACGGCATGGTCAAGGAGGGCTGGCTCTCCGCCGAGGAGCGGTCCGCCATCACGTTCCCGGACGTCAAGGACCCGCAGCCCAACCCGGGCCTGTCCGGCCAGACCGGCTACCTGGTGAACGAGGCCACCCAGTACCTCACCTCGAACCAGGTCATCAGCGAGACCGAGCTGGCCAAGGGCGGCTACACGATCAAGCTGAGCATCGACCCCGCCCGCCAGCAGGCCCTCCAGGACTCCGTCCAGGCGCAGCTGCGCGACACCCTGAACCCGGACAAGCGGAAGAAGGACGCGGCCGCCCAGGCCGGCGCCGTCTCCGTGGACCCGAAGACCGGCGCGGTCGTCGCCCTCTACGGCGGCGTCGACTACGTCAAGCACTACGTCGACAACGCGACCCGGCGGGACTACCAGGCCGGCTCGACCTTCAAGGCGATCGCCCTGGCGGCCGCGTTCGAGAACAACGCCAAGACCCAGGACGGCCGGACCGTCACCCCGCGCACCGTCTACGACGGCACCAGCGGCCGCAAGGTCCGCGGCGGCAAGGGCACCCCGTACGCGCCGCCGAACGAGGGCGACAGGAGCTACGGCCAGATCTCCCTCCAGCAGGCCACCGACTGGTCGGTCAACTCGGCGTTCGCCCAGCTGGCCCAGGACACCGGGCTCCAGAAGGTCAAGGACACCGGCATCGCGCTGGGCCTGCCCGGCAGCACCCCGGGCCTCGACCCGGTGCCGTCCATCCCGCTCGGCGCGGCCACCCCGAGCGTGCTCGACATGGCCGGCGTGTACGCGGCGCTGGACAACGGCGGCAAGCAGATCACCCCGTGGCTGGTGCAGTCCGTGGACCGCGAGGGCGAGGCCCTCCCGCTGCCCGCGCACAAGACCACCCAGGCGATCAGCACGGACACCGCGAACCAGGTCACCTCGATACTCCAGGGCGTGGTGAGCGACCCGGGCGGCACCGGCTGGCGAGCCAAGGCACTGGGCCGCCCGGTGGCCGGCAAGACCGGCACCACCGACGACCAGAAGTCGGTCTGGTTCGTCGGCTACACCCCCGAGCTGGTCACCTCGGTGGCCCTGTTCGGCCAGGACCCGGGCAACGGGGCCCAGGTCAGCCTGAGCGGCGTCGGCGGGATCGACGGCGCGGCGGGCGGCCAGTTCCCGGCGCAGATCTGGACCAGCTACATGAAGGCGGCGCTCAAGGGCGTGCCGGTCAGCGACTTCCAGACCCCGGCCGACGGCGGCGACTCCTCCGGCGCCACCGATCTGCCGACGGCCCCGTCCTCGCCGAGCGCCACCCCGTCGACCGGGACCGGCTCGAACGGCGGCTCGACCGCCCCCGCGGCGCCGACCACCCCGCCGAGCGACGGCGCCGGGGCCGGCTCGGGCTCGGGCTCGGGTCCGACCACGCCGGCCGGCGGCTCGAACTCCGGCGGCGGCGGCGTGACCAGCCCGCCGACCGCGCCCCCGGCCACCCAGCAGCCGACCGCCCCGCCGACGACGCGGCCCACCGGGCGGCCCACCGGCCGGCCGACACCCTCCACCGGCCCGACCACGGCGCCGACCACACAGCCGACCACCCAGCCCACGGGCGGGCCGGACACGCCCACCGGGGCGGGGGCGAACGCCGGGTAGCGGCGGCGGGGGGCTTGGGCGGCGGGGGGCCCGGACGGCGAGGGGGCGCGGACGGCGCAGGGTCGTGCGCAGGCTGGGTGAGTGCGCCGCTGCGCACAGTTCCGTGCAGGACCAAATGACGGAATGGCACCTTACTGAACGCCCGGTATGACTGTCACAATGCGTCGGTGCACAGATCAACGGCCTCGCCCACCCTCCCCACGGGCAGAACCCTCGGCCTCAGCCTCGCGCTGGTCTCCGCGTTCGCCTTCGGCGGCTCCGGCACCGCCGCGAAACCGCTGATCGAGGCCGGCCTCTCACCGCTGCACGTGGTGTGGCTCCGAGTCACCGGCGCCGCCGTGGCCCTGCTCCCCATCGCCTACCGCCACCGTGACGCCGTCCTGCGCCGCCCCGGCCTGCTGATCGGGTTCGGCCTGCTCGCCGTGGCCGGCGTCCAGGCCTGCTACTTCGCGGCGATCTCCCGCATCCCGGTCGGCGTCGCCCTGCTCATCGAGTACCTCGGACCGCCGCTGCTCATCGGCTACGTCAAGTTCGTCCAGCGCAAGCCGATCAGCCGGGGCGCCGCGATCGGCGCCGGCGTAGCGGTCGCCGGGCTGGCCTGCGTGGTGGAGGTCTGGAACGGCCTGAGCTTCGACGCGCTGGGCGTGCTCTTCGCCCTCGGCGCGGCCTGCTGCCAGGTCGGCTACTTCGTGCTCGCCGACGCTGGCCGCCGGGGCGAGCGCCCGGTCGACCCGCTGGCGGTCAGCGCGTTCGGGCTGCTGATCGGCGCCGTCCTGCTCACCGTCTTCACTCGGCCCTGGCAGGCCGACTGGAGCACGCTCGGCGGGTCCGTGGTGATGAACGGGCACACCCTGCCCGCGCTGCTCCCGGCCGCCTGGATGATCCTCATCGCGACCGTGCTCGCCTACCTGACCGGCGTGATCGCCGTCGGGCACCTCTCGCCCCCGGTCGCCGGGGTGGTGGCCAACCTTGAGGCGGTCGTCGCCACCGTGCTGGCCTGGGTCCTGCTCGGCGAGCACCTCGGCCTGCCGCAGATCGCGGGCGGCCTGCTCGTGCTGACCGGCGCCTTCGCGGCGCAGACCGGCAAGCCGGCGGCCGTGGAGGCCAAGGGTGCTCGGGATTCCCGGGACGCTCGGGACTCCCGGGATGCTCCGGACACCCGGGACGCTCCGGACTCTTCGGAGCGGGTCGCCGCCGAGCGGCAGGTCAGCGGCCGACCCAGCCGAACCAGTCGAGGTGATTGAGCGGCCACACCACGGCCGACACCGGCCCGACCACGTTGTCCACCGGCACTGCCCCGCCCCCCGGACCGCGCTGGTGGTAGCGGGAGTCCGCCGAGTCGCTGCGGTGGTCGCCCTCGACCCAGACGTGGCCCGAGGGCACCGTCACCGGCCCGAAGTCCAGGCCCGCGCAGGAGTCGTCGCCGGGGTGCAGGTACGGCTCGTCGACCTTCTTCCCGTCGACGGTCAGCGTGGTGCCCGTGCACTGCACGGTCTGGCCACCGGTCGCGATGACCCGCTTGACCAGGTAGTTGTCGTCCTTCGGCGGCACCAGGCCGACGAAGCTCAACACCGAGCCGGCCGCGTTGGTGAACGGGTTCGAGTCGACGGGCTGCGGCGGGAGCCAACCACCCGGATCCTTGAACACCACCGGCTGCCCGGGCTCCGGCTTCCAACCGGTCAGCGGCGCCAGCTTGTTCACGCCCACCCGGTCGCCGATCCGCAGCGTGTTCTCCATCGAGCCGGACGGGATGGTGAACACCTGGAACAGGCAGGTCTTGATCAGCAGCGCGACCACCAGGCCCACCGCCGCCATCGCCGGGATCTCGATCCACCAGGGCCGGGGCCGACGCCCGGTCCGCCGGGCCTTGCGGCCACGCGAACCGTGCGCACGGCGGCGGGCCTCGGCACGGCCTCCAGGCGCGTCAGGGGCCTCGGAAGCACCGGGGCCGCGTCCGGCGGCGGGGGCCGGACCGGACCCGGCATCGCTCGGCGTTTCGGGCAGGTTCACCGCCATCGTCGCTGCTCCACCTCTCCGGCTGGGGGAACCTGCACGCTACGCCAACCCCGGAGCCTCACGAAATCCGGCGTTTAGCCGCCCCCGACATGTCCGGGCCGGGCAGCTCCGGGGCCGTCCTCGACGGCTCACCACCGACCCCCTCAGGGGTGCGCTCTCAAGCGCGGGCGATGGCCTCGTGGTGCCGGATGACCTCGGCGATGATGAAAGTCAGGAACTTCTCGGCGAAGACCGGGTCCAGCTTGGCCCCGGCGGCCAGCTCCCGCAGCCGCTTGATCTGGTCGCGCTCACGCGCCGGATCGGCCGGCGGCAGCTTGTGCTCGGCCTTGAGCCGGCCGACCCGCTGGGTCGCCTTGAAGCGCTCGGCCAGCATGTGGACCACCGCGGCATCGATGTTGTCGATGCTCTCGCGCAGGCTGGTCAGCTCCGCCCGCACGGCGGCGTCGACCCCGTCGGTCAGGCCTGCGTCGGGGGTCGTGGGGTGGTCCGTCATCGGGGCGGCTCCCGGTGTCTGAAGTGGGCACCCGGCCGTACGGCGGCCGGGCTCGGGCCCGGGCAAATCTAACAGGGCCCCCGTGGTGGAGCCGCACCTTTTGGCGGATCCGTCCACAATCCGGACATTGCCCGCACCGCCCGGCACCCGGCGCCGATCCGGGCCCGCGCCGCCCCGGGCCGAACGGGGGCCGCCCCGTAGGCTGGTGCGCGTATGACCGGAAGTGACGACTCAGCAGTCCCTCAGTAATGGAGGTACCGATCGTGGCAACCACCCGCACCGCCCGCACCGCTTGGGAAGGCAACCTGCTCGACGGCAAGGGGCAGGTGACCTTCGCCTCGTCCGGGATCGGCGAGTACCCCGTCTCCTGGCCGGCCCGGGCCGAACAGCCCAACGGCAAGACCAGCCCGGAGGAGCTGATCGCCGCCGCTCACTCCGCGTGCTTCTCGATGGCCCTCTCGCACGGCCTGACCGGCGCCGGCACCCCGCCCGTCAAGCTGGACACCCAGGCCGATGTCACCTTCCAGCCCGGCACCGGCATCACCGGCATCCACCTGACCGTCACCGGCGAGGTGCCCGGACTGGACGAGGCCGACTTCACCAAGGCCGCCGAGGACGCCAAGGCCAACTGCCCGGTCAGCAAGGCGCTCACCGGCACCACCATCACCCTCACCGCCAAGCTGGCCTGACGCCCCGACGGATCCCGTCGGACCCCGGCGGATCCCGGCGCGCTCCGGCCGCTCCGGGCGCGCGGTCGGCGCCCGGGGGCGCGATCTCGGCGCACGCGCCCCTGGCGCACATCATGTGATGTGCACCGGGGGCGTCTGCGCGTACCGCCGCACATGATCACAAAGCGGGCGAATCACCCTGGCGGCGGTCACCGCCCGTTGCCGCCGCGGCCTATGATCGGCCGCAGCGCCCTGTTCTTCACGCGGGTCTCCGCGCGACAGCGCCCCACGGCGGGCGCCCCGCACCGGACCGACTCCGAGGACCGCGACAGAGTGCGGAGCCGGCCGCCGGAGTCCCGATCGGCCGGCCGGACCAGCATCCAACGTCAGCAGGGGACGGGAGCATGCCGTGCCGGGCCAGAACGAGGGGGCCGACGCACACCACCCGGGCGTGCGGCACGAGGAAACACCGCACCACCGTCACCTCACAACACCCCTCCTGGGCCCGGACATCAGCACCGTCGGTCCGGCCAGTCCGGTCGGTTCGGTCGGTTCGATCAGTCCAGTCGGTCCGGTCGGCGTCGTCGGTTCCGTCACGGCCGTCGGTGCTGTCGCGACCGGCGGCCGGGCCGTCGGCACGGCGAGTGCGGCGGGAACCGTGCTGGACGACCCCGGGGTGCTGCTCTGCCCCACCTGCTCGGCGCCGCTGACCGACGGCCCCCACCGGAGCACCGTCGACGGCCCCGGCCAGGAGAACGGCGGGAGCGACCGGCTGCTGGCCGCGCTGCGGGCCAGCGAATCCCGATTCCGGGCCGCCTTCTGCGACGCGGTCATCGGGATGGCCCTGATCGACCCCGAAGACCGGATCATCGAGGTCAATCCCGCCTTCGCCGCCCTGATCGGACGCAGCGTCGGCGAACTGGTCCGCACCCACCTGCACGAGATCATCGATCCGGAGGGCATGCCGCACCGGCTCTTCCCCGAACTCGTCCACGGCGGGCGGGAGCGGTTCCGCGTGGAGAAGCAGCTCAAGCACCGCGAGGGCCGCACCGTCTGGAGCAAGGTCACCGTCTCGCTGATCCGGGACGGCGCCGGCCAGCCGCTCTACACCCTCGCACTGGTGGAGGACATCACCGAGCAGCGCCGGCTCGGTGACCGTCTGGAGTACCAGGCCCTGCACGACCCGCTGACCCGACTGCCCAACCGGACGTCCTTCTTCGAGCGGCTCGACGCCGCCTGCGTCACGGCCACCGGGGCCACCGGGACCGCTGAGCCCGCCGAGGCTCCCGACACCGCTGGCACCAGCGACACCGTCCTCGCGCCGACGGACGGGCGCCGGGTCGGCGTCTGCTACCTGGACCTCGACGGTTTCGCGGCGATCAACGAGACGCTCGGGCACCACATCGGCGACCAGTTGCTGATCGCCGTCGCCGCCCGGCTGCGCGGCGGGTTCTCCGGGCACGACGCCCACCTGGTGGCACGGATGGGCGGTGACGAGTTCGCCGTCCTGGTCACCGACAGCCGGGGCAGCGACCAACTGACCGACCTGGCCGCCCGGATCCTCCAGGAACTGGAACACCCATTCGACGTCGCCGGACACCGGCTGGTCATCACGGCCAGCGTCGGCGTCGTCGAACGGTCCGTGCACGAGACCACCCCGACCGACCTGGTCAAGGACGCCGACGCCACGCTCTACTGGTCCAAGGCCGACGGCCGCGCCCGCTGGACCCTCTACGACCCGGACCGCGGCGCCCACCAGCTGACCCGCCAGCTCCTCGCCACCGCACTGCGGCCCGCCCTGGAGCGCGGCGAGTTCACCATCGAGTACCAGCCGCTGGTCGGCCTGGCCGACGGAGCCGTCCACGGCGCGGAGGCCCTCGTCCGCTGGCGCCACCCCCGCTACGGGACGCTCTCTCCGGACCGCTTCATCCCGCTCGCCGAGGAGACCGGCGCGATCGTGCCCCTCGGCACCTGGGTGCTGGAGGAGTCCTGCCGCCAGGCCCGGCAGTGGCTCACCGAGTTCCCCGAGACCGAGACCTTCGTGAGCGTCAATCTGGCCGCCCGCCAGATCTGGGACTCCGACGTGGTCGCCGACGTCGCCCGCGCCCTCGAACGCACCGGGCTGCCGGCCCGGCTGCTCCAGCTGGAGATCACCGAGAGCGCCCTGCTCGGCCCCGGCGGACGGCCGTTGCAGGCGCTCCAGGCGCTCGCGGACATGGGCGTGCGGATCGCGATCGACGACTTCGGCACCGGCTACTCCAACCTGGCCTACCTCTCCCGGCTGCCGGTGCACGTCCTGAAGCTCGACGGCACCTTCATCGAGGGGTTCCGCGACCCGGCCCCGGCGACGAACCCTTCGGAACTCCCCGAGCTCGGCTCCCGCCGCAGCGACGCCGACGAGCAGATCGTGGGCGCGATGGTGCAGCTGGCCCACACCCTCGGCCTGACCGTCACCGCCGAAGGCATCGAGAGCGCCGCACAGGCCGAACGGCTGCGGCTGACCGGCTGCGACACCGCCCAGGGCTGGTACTTCGCCCGGCCGGGCGAGGCCGAGCTCGTCGCCGCCATACTCCGCAAGGACCGCCCCGGCCCGGACACCAGCCGGTAACCGGGGCCAGCCCCGCTGCGGACCCGGCGGCCGGGCCTCTCCGCCCAGGCCTTCCGTACTCAGGCCTTCCGTACTCAGGCCTTCCGTGCTCAGGCCTCGACCGTCAGGCTTCCGCCGTCAGGCCGTACGCCTCGGCGATCAGGCCGTAGGAGCGGAGCCGGGCCTCGTGGCCGTGGATGTGCGAAGTGACCATCAGCTCGTCCACGCCCGTCCGCTTGCGCAGGGCCTCCAGCCCGTCCGCGACCTCGCCCGGGGCGCCGAGCACCACGTTGTCGAGCCAGCTGTCGATGAACTCCGCCTCGGCCGGGCTGTACGGGTAGGCCTCGGCCTCCTCCGGGGTGGGGATCGGGCCGGGGTTGCCGCGCCGCAGCCGGAGCATGCCGAGGGCCGCGGAGCGGGCGAGACGACGGGCCGCACCCTCGTCCTCGGCGGCGACCGCGCTCACACCGATCAGCGCGTACGGCTCGGCGAGCACCGCGGAGGGCCGGAAGGACTCCCGGTAGAGGTCGAGCGCCGGGACGGTGTTGACGCTGCTGAAGTGGTGGGCGAAGGCGAATGGCAGGCCGAGGCGGCCGGCCAGCTGGGCGCTGAAGCCGGAGGACCCGAGCAGCCAGACCGGCGGGCGCCCGTCGCCCTGGGGGACGGCGGTCAGCTGGGCGTAGGGGTGGCCGGAGGGGAAGTCGCCGTCGAGGAAGTGGGTCAGCTCGGCGAGCTGCTGCGGGAAGTCGTCGGCGCCCTCGGCGCGGCCGCGGCGCAGCGCCCGGGCGGTGGCCGGGTCGGTGCCGGGGGCGCGACCGAGCCCCAGGTCGATCCGGCCCGGGTGCAGGGCCTCCAGCAGGCCGAACTGCTCGGCGATGGCCAGCGGGGCGTGGTTGGGGAGCATCACCCCGCCCGAGCCCAGCCGCAGGGTCGTGGTGTTGGCGCCGAGGTGGGCGAGCAGGACGGCCGGGGTGGAGCTGGCCACTCCCGGCATGCCGTGGTGCTCGGCCACCCAGAAGCGGTGGTAGCCCCACTGCTCGGCGTTGCGGGCCAGCGCGGTGGTCGCGGCCAGGGCCTCGGCGGGCGTGTAGCCGACGCCCACGGTGGCCAGGTCGAGGATGGAGAGCGGGGCGGGCGCCGTGCCGCGGGCGGTGCCCCGGATCGCCGCGCCGGTCCACGGTTCGGTCGGGTGCTCCTGCTGGTCCTCGGTGGTCATGCCGTCCGCCCTTCTGGCTTTCTTGAGCCGGCCCTGGTGGGCGACCGCGGGTCTCGGGTGGCCCGGCGGTCGCTGCTGCCGACCGGGGTCAACCACCGCGCCGGGCCGGCTGTTCCCGCATCCGGCACGTTCCGACCTGCACACCGACCACCACGCCGACCTCACGCCCGCTCCACCGCGGCCCGTGCAGCGGCCCCGCTCCGGCCCGTACGCCGGCCCCGTTCCGGCCCCGCTTCGATCCCGCCCGGCGCCGGCGGGCACGGCCCGGTACGGTGCCGCCGACCGACCATTCGGATGACGGAGAGCCAGCGGTCGGACACTCCTGGCGACTTCATGCCGGCGCCGGAGGTCACCGGGCGGAGGGCTCGCGCCTTTGCGCAGGTCGGGGCCGGGGTCTGTGACCCGCGGCATACCGGGGTGCTTCATGGCATGAAAAGTCGAGGCGCTAGCGTTGACCTCAGCGGCCACCTGCTCCCCCGGGCGGCGTGGAGGGAGTACAGGCCTTGAACTTCGTGGCGGCGATCGGATCCTCGTGGATCTGCGCCCTGGCGCTCTTCGCCGTGCTCGGAGACGCCCTCCTGCCCTTCATCCCCAGCGGGACACTGGTCATCCTGGCGGTGCTCAAGACGGCGCGGATCGACGGCGCCCCGGTGCTGCTCGGCCTGGGCGTGGCAGTGGCCTCCTTCCTCGGCGACCTCCTCCTCCTGCACCTCGCCCGGCGCGGCGCCCCGCTGCTCCAGCGCCGGCTCGCCCGGCGCCCGGAACTGGCGGCCAGCGTGACCAGGGTCCAACAGGCCCTGGTCGAACGCCCTCACGGGGCGGCCGCGGCCATGGTGGTGGTCGCCCGGTTCGTCCCGGCCGGGCGGACCGTCCTGGACGTGGCCATCGGCCACTCCCCCGCCCACCCGCACCGCTTCCTGCACTGGTCGGCACTGGCGGCGCTGGTCTGGGCCGCCTACATCGTGACGCTGGGCTGGCTGAACAGCCACTGGTTCGACACCGCCTGGTTGAGCCTCGCGGTGTCCTGCACCGCTGCCACCATCGTCAGCACCGCGATCGCGCGAATAGTGCGCCGCAACCGACGACGGCTCGCCGCGCTCTGACCGCTGCGCCTCGGCCTGCGCCCCCGGCCCCGGACGTCCCGGTCGCCCCTCGCCTCGCCCCCGCCACGGGCGAGATCTGCCCGGACGGGCGACGAGCCGTACCGAGCGCTGACGAACTCTGACCCGCCCCGCCGGACCGGCGGTACCGTACTCCCCTGGCGGCGCGAGGAGCGAAGCGTCACAGGACGGCAACAGACGACGAATCCTTGCAGCCCAGCCCGGCCCTGCTGACGTGTTGACTCTCGTAGAGGGTCGACGGCCTTGGTGGCCGCTGCGGCCACATGGCATGCTAACGGCGGAAAATTCATCAATTGCCCGATTTGACCGGTGCGGCCCCGGGCCGCCCTCACCACCGGCATCGGCACCCAGGGGAGACCATGACCAGCATCTCGCGCAGGACGGTGCTCAGTGCGACCGCTGCGACCGCGGCCCTCGGCGCGGTCGCGGCCTGTTCCAGCAGCGGATCCGGTTCGAGCCAGAACTCCTCCTCCCCCACGACCGGCGGCAGCCCCGGCACCACCCCGGCGGGCACGACCGACCCGACCAAGACGGGGGTGCCCAAGGGCACTCCGATCGGCGACGGTTCCAACGCCGACACCGGCCCGCAGCCGAACCAGCCGAAGCCCGAGAAGCTCAAGCCCGGTGAGCGGCCGCCGCAGTTCGTGGTGTTCTCCTGGGACGGCGCGGGTGGCACCGACGACGGCCAGTTCCCCCGCTTCCTCAAGCTGGCGGAGCAGTACAAGGCCACGATGACCTTCTTCCTCTCCGGTATATACGCCCTGCCCAAGGGCAAGGCCGACCTGTACCACCCGCCGAAGCACTCGGTCGGCGCCTCCGACATCCCGTACCTGTCGGACGGTGCGGTCAAGAGCACGCTCAAGCTCGTCAGCCAGACATGGCTGGCCGGGCACGAGATCGGCACCCACTTCAACGGGCACTTCTGCTCCAGCCGCCCGGACAAGAACGGGGTCAACATGTGGACCCCGGAGGACTGGCAGAGCGAGATCGACCAGGCGATCGGCTTCGTGACCCAGTGGCGGACCAACACCGGCTTCACCGACGTCGACCCGCTCCCCTTCGATTACAAGAAGGAGCTCATCGGCGGCCGCACCCCCTGTCTGGAGGGTCAGAAGGCGCTCCTGCCGACGGCCGCGAAGCTGGGCTGGAAGTACGACGCCAGCTCCTCCGGCGGCCTGCAGATATGGCCGCAGAAGGTGCAGGACGGCAAGGTCTGGGACTTCCCGCTGCAGTCCATCCCGTTCCCCGGGCACACCTTCCAGGTGCTGTCGATGGACTACAACATCCTGGCCAACCAGTCCGCAGGCAGCACCAAGGGCGACCCGTCCAAGTACAACGACTGGCGCACCCAGGCCAAGGACTCCTACCTGGCCGGCTTCGACCGCGCCTACAACAGCAACCGTGCGCCGTTCTTCATCGGCAACCACTTCGAGCAGTGGAACGGCGGCATCTACATGGACGCCGTCGAGGAGACCCTCAAGACCATCGCGGGCAAGCCGGACGTCCGACTGGTCTCCTTCCGGCAGCTGGTCGAGTGGCTGGAGGTGCAGGACCAGTCCACCCTGCGCAAGCTGCGCACGCTCAACGTCGGCCAGGCGCCGAGCGGCGGCTGGGAGACCTTCCTCGGCGCTGCGGGCTGAGACGGGGCAGACCGAGACAGGGCGGGCCGGGACGGGGCAGACCGGGACAGGCGCGGCCGGCGGGGTGGACGGACCCCGCCGGCCGCCGTCGTCGGGGCCGGGCCCGCTACCCCGCGGCGGTGACGTCCGCGAGCAGGCCGCGGACGATGCGCTCGGCCCCCGGCTCTCCCCAGAGGATCGAGTAGTGGTTGGTGTCCGGCACCAGCGAGGCCGGCACCCGGGCCTGGTCCAGCCCGGCCAGCCCGATCCGCTGGTGGTCGTAGAGGCCCTGGGGCTCGTCGAGCAGGCCGCGCTCGGCCCAGAGCAGTTCGGCCGGGCAGGGCAGCCGGTGCACTGCGGTGGCCGCGTCCCGGTCCAGCAGGACCTGGGCGCCGTCGGTCTGTACGGCCTCCAGCACGCAGGAAGAGCGCAGTTCGGGCTCGACACCGACCAGGTCGCGCTGGGTGTAGGCGTCGATCTCCGCCGACCAGGCCGTCCCGAAGGCCGGGTGCCGCTGCCAGAACTCCCGGTAGGCGTCCCGGTCCGGGAAGGTCATCGACAGCCGGGCCAGCGCGGGGCCGAGCACCGCGGCCAGCGCGTCCTCCTCACGGATGCCCTCCGGCAGCGGGAAGGTCAGCGCGCCGTCCACCAGCAGCACCCGGCGGACGAGTTCCGGGTGCCGGACGGCGGCCAGGGCGGTGACCCAGGCGCCCATCGAGTGGCCGACCACGGTGGTCGGGCCCGTGCCGAGGGCCGTGATCAGTGCGGCCACGTCGTCGGCGTGCCGGGCCAGCCCGTACGGCCCGGCGACCGCGCGGCTCCCGCCGCGCCCCCGCAGGTCGGGCGCGAACAGGGTGACCCGCCCGGCGAGTTGACGGGCGACCTCGTACCAGGCGAGGCCGTTGGCGGTGATGCCGTGCACCGCCACGATCGTCGGGGCGTCCGGCTCGGCGGCGGGCCAGCGCAGGACCGCCAGCTCCCCTCCGGGCACGGCGACGGTCAACTCCTCGGGCTTCAGGGGCGACTGGCTCACGCGGGGGTACCTCCGGTGGGACGGGCGGTCCGGGCAGCGGCCGGAGTGCGGACCGCACGGGCGGATCGGGCGGCGCGAATGCGGGCAGGCAGTCTAGCCAGGCCGCCGGGCAGCAGGTAGACCACCGCGACGAACAGGGTGCCCAGCAGGAAGAGGGGTTGGGAGAGCGGCACCCGCAGGACCGCGGGCAGGTCCGCGATCGTCGTCGAGTTGGCGAGGTCGCCGAGCCGGTGGCTGGCCCAGGTGTAGAGGACACCGCCGAGCAGCGGACCCCAGCGGGTCCCCGAGCCGCCGAGCACCACCATCACCAGCAGGGCGAGCGTGGCGTCGGAGCCGGCGGCCTGCGGGGTGGCGCCGCCGGTCAGCAGCAGGTAGACCACCCCGCCCAGCCCCGCGAGGCCGCCAGCGAGCACGAAGGCGACCAACTTGTAGCCGTAGGGGCGCAGTCCGAGCACCTCCACCCGGCGCTCGTTCTCCTTGATCCCCTCCCAGACCCGACCGGCCGGCGAGTTGACGGCCCAGTGGACCACGGCGACCGTCAGCACCAGGTAGCCGACGGCGATCCAGTAGAGGTTGGCGGTGTTCTCGATCCCGAGCAGGCCGGAGGGCAGCAGGTCGGCCGGGGCGGAGCGGCCCTCCTCACCGCCGGTGACGCCACCGGGGTTGCGCTGGACGAGGATCGAGCCGGCCTGGGCGAAGGCGAGGGTGACCATGGAGAAGCCGATGCCGGTGACGCGGAGGCTGACCGAGCCGAGCAGCAGGGCCAGCGCGACGGTGCAGGCGACGCCGAAGACCGCCGCGGCGGCGAACGGCAGTCTCAGTTCCAGCATTCCGAGGTCGGTGGCGTAGAGGCCGGTCGCGAAGTAGAGCGCGTGGCCGAAGGAGAGCAGTCCGGTACGGCCGAGCAGGAGGTCGTAGCCGGAGGCGAGGGCCCCGTAGAGCAGGCACAGGGCGAGCAGTTGCAGGCTGCCGGGGCTGCCGAGCGGGCCGTCGAGCAGTCCCGGGACGGGAAGCGCACTATATGGGGCGACAAGGAGCGTGATCAGCAGGGCGATCGGCCACCAGCGTAGCGCTCTGTGCACCGGTGTCCAGCGATTAGTGACTGAATCACCTGTTCGAGGGATGGCGCCGAGGTCGGTCGTGTGTTCACAATGGGTCTCGGCAAGGCTGGTGTCAGTCCCCCTTGCCACAGTGACGGTGTTGGCGGAGCTGGTGTCAGTCCCCTCTGCCAGCATGGCGGTCATGGCAGGGCTGGTGTCAGTCCCCCCTGCCATGGTGGCGGCGCTGCGGTCGGCCGCGGGGCCACCGGTGCTCGTGATCGGAGTTTCGGCGCTCACGCGAGCCTCCCGGTGAGTCCACGGGGTCGGACGAGAAGGAGCACGGCGAGCAGGACGACGACCGAGAGGTCGCCGAGCCCGGCGCCGGTGTAGTAGTTGGCGAGCTGCTGGACGAGACCAACGCCCACGGAGGCGACGGCGGCCCCGGTGACGGAGCCCATGCCGCCCATCACCACGACGACGAAGGCGAAGATGAGCAGCCCGGTCCCCTGGCCGGGATTGACCGAACCGAAGTAGAGGCCACCGAGGGCACCGCCGAGCGCGGCGGCCGCCCCGCCGATGGCGAAGACGAGGGTGAACGCCTTCCGGACGTCGATGCCGAGCGCCGTGACCATGGCCCGGTCCTCGACGCCGGCCCGGACGATCAGCCCGTAGCGGGTACGGGCGAGGAACAACCGAAGAGCGAGCAGCAGCAGCGCGGCCGCGGCCACGAGCACGAAGCGGTTGACCGGGACGGTCGCACCGAGCACGTGCCAGGTGCCGGAGAGCACGGCCGGCTGGGGGAAGGGGCGGGCGTCCGCGCCCCAGACCCCCATCAGGAGGGCGGGCACGGCGAGCCCGACCCCGACGGTGGCGAGGATCTGATCGCGCGGCCGGCTGTAGAGCGGGCGGATCAGGAAGAGCTCCAGCAGGACGGCGGCGGCCGTTCCGACCAGGGTGCCGAACGGCACCGCGAGCCAGAAGGAGAGGCCGGCCTCGGTGCCGGCCCACCAGGTGGCGTAGGCGCCGATGGAGAGCAGGGCGCCGTGCGCGAAGTTGAGCACGTCCATCAGACCGAAGATCAACGACAGACCGGAGGCGACCAGGAAGTACAACGCACCAAGACCTAGTCCGGTACAGGAGAGGAGGACGACGGTGTCCATCAGGGCTTCACCTCCGCGGTGACGACAGGGGTGGCCGGAGAAGCGGCGGGCCGGGGTCCGCCGGCGAGCGGGTGACGGGAGCCGACGCCGAGCAGGCGACGGGCGGCCTCCTCGTCGGCCAACAGCTCGGCGGTGTCGCCCCGGTGGGCGGTACGGCCGTCGGCCAGGACGGCGCAGGTGCCGGCCAGCCGTCGGACGAGGGCGAGGTTCTGCTCGACCAGGAGAACGGGCACGGCCTCGGCCGCTCGCGCCAGCACCTCGGCCACCTCGGCGACGATCTTCGGCGCCAGACCCTTGGTGGGCTCGTCGGCGATGATCAACCGGTTGCGGTTGAGCAGCGTCCGACCTATCGCCACCATCTGCTGCTGGCCGCCGGAGAGCGTCCCGGCCAACTGGCCGGCCCGCTGCTTGAGTTCGGGGAAGAGCTCGTGGACGAGCGGATAGTTCGGCTCGCCCGCCTCGCCCCCGCCCCGGACGGCGCGCTCGGCGAGGCGGAGGTTCTCGGCGACCGTCAGGCCGGCGAAGATCCCCCGGTCCTCGGGGGCGTAGCCGATGCCATGACGGACCACCAGATGTGTCGGAAGGGAGGCGAGTTCGACACCGGAGAAGCGGACACTTCCGGTGCGCGGCACCAGGCCCATCACGGCCTTGACGGTGGTGGTCTTGCCGGCGCCGTTGCGGCCGAGGAGCGCGGTGACCCCGACGGGGGCCACGTCGAGGTCGACACCGTGCAGGATGTGCAGCCCGCCGATGACCACCCGCAGATCGCGAACGGAGAGGAGAGGGGCGGCAGGAGACGTAGGCACGGCCGCGGAGGCAGCGGCAGCGGTGGAGGTAAAACCGGGCGAGGGGAGCGGAGAGGAGGTCACAGCGCCTCGCCCAGGTAGGCCTGTTGCACGGTCGGGTCGGCCATCACGGCCTCGGGGGTGTCCAGCGCGAGCAGCGTGCCGTGGTGCATCACCGCGAGGCGGTCGGCCAGCCCGAGCAGGACGTCCATGTGGTGCTCGACCATCAGGACGGTCCGGCCCAGGTCGCGGTGCACGGACCGGATCAGCTCGGTGAGGGCCGGCACCTCCTCGGCGCTGACCCCCGCCATCGGCTCGTCCAGCAGGATCAGCCGCGGATCGGAGACGAGGAGGACGGCCAGTTCCAGTTTGCGCTTCTCGCCGTGCGAGAGCGCGCCCGCCAAGGTGTCCGCACGGTGGGTGAGTTCGGTGCGGTGGAGGGTCTCGGCCAGCTGCTCCTGGTACCGGTCGGCACGGCGCCAGAGCCGGTACGAGGCGCGCGGTCCGGCCGCCGCCTGGGCGGCCAGTCGGACATGGTCGGCGACGGTCATCCCCGGCCAGAGGGAGGAGGTCTGGAAGGTGCGGCCGAGGCCGCGGCGCGCCCGGGCGTGCACGGCCTCGGCGGTGACGTCCACGCCGTCGAGGTGGAGGCTGCCGTGGGTCGCCGGATAGATGCCGGAGATCAGGTTGAAGAGGGAGGTCTTGCCGGCGCCGTTGGGGCCGATGAAGGCGATGAACTCGCCTTCGCCGACCGAGAAGGAGACGTCCTCGACGATAGGCACCCCGCGGACGGACCAACCGAGTCCGTCCAGCCGCAGCACCGGGGCGGGCGAGGCCGTGGCCGTGGCCGGGGAACCGGCCGGGGAAGGAGTGGGGGCGGTGGGAGCGGGCATCGGGATCAGCCCGCCATCGGGGTGACCGGGGGCGCCACCTCGTCCGCGGTCAGGGCCTTCTCCACCGAGGGCTTGGCGGCGGCCCCGGTGCCGGTCAGCCGGGCCTGGAACATCGGCTGGAGGAGGGCGTGGTCCTCGGCGCGCACCGTGGTGCGCCCCTTCACCCCGTCGAAGCTCCAGCCCTCCAGCGCCTTGACCAGGGCCGAGGTGTCGTCGGTGGAGCCGTGGTTGGCCTCGACGGCGTGCACGATCAGCTGGGCGGCGGTGAAGCCGTCGGGCGTGAAGATGTCGGTCTTCCCGCCGGCGGCGGTGACGGCCTCGTCCATGGCCTTCTCCACCGGGGTGCCGGCGGCGCCGCTGAAGTAGTGGTTCAGAAAGGAGATCTTCTCGGCCGCCGGGCCGAACAGCGGGTAGGAGGCGGCCAGATCCAGGCCGGTGACGACCTTGGTGTCGGCGAACACGTCCTGCTGGTTGAGCGCCGTCCACAGGGCCGAGGAGCTGTCGCCGGCCCAGGCGACGAACAGCAGGTCGGGCTTGGCGGTCTTGGCCTGGGTGGCGAACGGGGTGAGGTCGGTGGCACTCGGCGGGGCGAGCACCTGGTCGACCGTCGCGCCCTGGGCGCCGAGCACGGCCTTGACGGCAGCCACGTTGGCCTGTCCGAAGGCGTTGTCCTGAGCGAGCACGGTGACCTTCTTGCCCTTGGCGTCACCGATGAACGAGGCCGCGGTGCGGATGTCCTGGAAGGACTGGCGGCCGGAACGGAAGGTGTACTTGTTCAAACCGGTGACCTTGTCGGCGGCGGCCGGGCCGCTGACGAAGAGCACCTTGTTCTGGGCGGCGATCGGGCCCACCTGGAGGGCGACGCCCGAGGCGGTGGAGCCGGCCAGGACCTTGTAACCCTTGCCGATCAGGTCCTTGGCGGCGGACACCGCCTTGGCCGGGTCGCCCGCGTCGTCCTGCTCCTCGAATTCGACCTTGTGTCCGTCGACCGCGCCGGTGCCCTTGGTCGCGTAGCTCAGCCCCGCCTTGAAGCCCTCCAGGTACTGCTTGCCGTAGGCGGCCAGCGGTCCGGTCTTGGAGTACACCAGGCCGACCTTGACCGGGCTCTTCGCACCACCGCCGTCCGCCGAGGCCGTCCCGGCGGTGCCGGCCTTGGCGCAGCCCGCGGCGAGCAGGACGCACGCCGCGACGGCGGCGAGCTTCCGGGCCGGGCCGCCGGTCAGGGTCTCGCCCGGGCGGGCGCCGGAGGCGGGCCGAGTGGGGGCTGTCGAGCTGCGCATGATGACCGACTCCTGAGGGTGCGGCGGGGTGGATGCCGGAACCGTAGGTGTGCGGTGGGACTGGCGACATGTGCCCGGGCGACGCATCGGCCCGCCGTGATGTGGCTCCAACCGACATACCACCCGGGCGGCGCCGCTCCCCGGACGTCCAGGTGTGGCCGGCCGACACGGGCTGGTACCCGCCCATGGCGGGAGCCGCCATGGCTGCGGCGGCCCGCGTCCGGTGACGGTGGAGGGGCTCGGCAGCCGTCCGGCGGCGGCCGCCGAGCCATCCCGCCGGGTCTTCCCGTCGGGCCCCCCACCGGGCCCGACCCGGGCGCGCCCTCTCCCGTATCCCACTCCTCACGAGGTGATCTCTTGGACAAGGTCCTGGACTCCCCCGCCGACGCGGTCGGGGACATCCCCGACGGTGCGGTGCTGGCCGTCGGCGGCTTCGGCCTCTGCGGCATCCCGAGCACCCTGATCAGTGCCCTGGCGGACACCGGCACCACAGGCCTCCAGGTGGTCTCGAACAACTGCGGGGTGGACGACTGGGGGCTCGGCCTGCTGCTGCGGGCGGGCCGGATCGCCCGGATGACGTCCTCGTACGTCGGCGAGAACAAGGAGTTCGCCCGGCAGTACCTGTCCGGCGAGTTGGAGGTGGAGCTCACCCCGCAGGGCACGCTGGCCGAGCGGCTGCGCGCCGGAGGCGCCGGCGTCCCCGCGTTCTACACCCCGGCCGGGGTCGGCACCCAGGTCGAGGAGGGCGGGCTGCCCTGGCGCTACGCGGCGGACGGCTCGGTGGCACTGGCCTCACCGGCGAAGGAGGTCCGGGAGTTCGGCGGCCGCCGGTACCTGCTGGAGGAGGCCATCACGGCGGACTTCGCGCTGGTCCGGGCCGAGGTGGCGGACCGGCACGGGAACTGCGTGTTCCACGCCGCCGCCCGCAACTTCAACCCGCTCTGCGCGACCGCGGGCCGGATCACCCTGGTCGAGGCGGACCGGATCGTCGAGCCGGGCGAGCTCGCCCCGGACGCCGTGCACCTGCCCGGCGTGTACGTGGACCGGGTGGTGGCCGCCGATCCCGCGGACCGCCGTATCGAGCGCCGGACCGTCCGCCCCGCACTCCAGGAGGCCTGAACCGATGTCCACCCCGACCAGCACCCGGTCCCCCGCGCCCACCCCGCAGACCGCCCACCGACCGCAGGCCGTCCGCCACCCGCAGCCCGGCCTCGACCCGCGCAACGCCCTGGCCGCCCGAGCCGCCCGCGAACTGCGCGACGGCCAGTACGTGAACCTGGGCATCGGCCTGCCCACCCTGATCCCCAGTCACCTCCCGCCGGGCGTCGAGGTGGTGCTGCACTCGGAGAACGGCATCCTGGGCGTGGGCCCGTACCCGGTCGAGGGCACGGAGCACGCCGATCTGATCAACGCCGGGAAGGAAACGGTGACGGTCGCCCCCGGCGCCTCGTACTTCGACTCCGCCTTCTCCTTCGGCATGATCCGGGCCGGCCGGATCGACGTCTCGGTGCTCGGCGCCATGCAGGTCTCGGCTGCCGGCGACCTCGCCAACTGGATGATCCCCGGCAAGATGGTCAAGGGCATGGGCGGCGCGATGGACCTCGTGCACGGGGCCCGTCGACTGATCGTGGTCATGGAGCACACCGCCCGGGACGGCTCCCCGAAGATCGTCGAGGAGCTCTCGCTTCCCGCCACCGGCCGAGGAGTTGTCAACCGGATCGTGACCGATCTGGCCGTGATCGACGTGACGCCGGACGGGCTGCGGGTGGTGGAGACGGCCCCGGGCACGGGGTTCGCGGACGTCCAGGCCGCGACGGGCGCCGCCCTCCTTCCACCGCTCTGACCGGGCCGGGTCGACCGGACCGGCCAGCACCAACCGGACCGGATACACCGACCCCGCCCCGCAGCAGCGGCCGGGCCTCCCGTCGGGGAGGTCCGGCCGTTCGCTTTGCCTCCGCGGCGCCGCTGCCGTCGCCCCGTCCGCCGAATTCGCTGCATTAGCACCACTGCGGTGCGGATTGGCCGGGAACCGTAGGATCTTCATGCTTGCGCGGTGATCATTTCCCAGACCGGTTGCGATCACGGTTGCCCTCCGGGAGAGTTGGGGGCGCCGTGGATCCCGCGTGCCCGGAGGGGAAGCCGGGAGCGCGCCGGGATCCGCATTCGAAGTCCCCGCAGGCGCGCAATGAATTCCGCTCGCAAACGCCCACCGGCGCAAGCAGAAGCATGACGCGAATGACGGCCCGAAAACCGCTTGGAAACAACGGCGGTCCACCGGGCGGTGTTTCACGGGGACGGCTTTCGAGGCAAGAGGCAAGGCGAAGCAAAGCTCCGGGGGGAGCGGACCAGCCCCGCCGAACGCGGCCGGCCAGGCGCGCCACGGGACGGCGGATCGCATACCCCCGGTCTGAACACGCACCAACGGGCCCGCCGCCACGGCCGGGCCCCGGCCGGGGGGAGCAGACGATGACCACGCCGTTCGCGCGACAGAAGGACGCCGGGACGGCCCGCGGGCGAGGCGCCGGGCGGCGGCTCGACGACGACCTGGCCGCCGTTCCCGTACCCGAAGCCCCGTACGACTACGGTCACTTCAGCCGGCTGGCCGGCCCGGCGCACGACCCGGACGAGGAGGACGACCTCGGTGGCGGCGTCTACCGGCCCGAGCCCGCCCACCACGGAGCCCCGCCGTCACCCTGGCACGCGCACCAGGCCGCACAAGAGACTGTGCACGAGGCCGCGCAAGAGCCCGCCCCCGCCCCCACCGCCCCCTACCGCGTCCAGTACCGCAGCCTGCTGCGCCGCGAGCCGCACCGGATCCGCGCCGCCCTGCTGATGGTGGCGGCCCCGCTGGTGGAGGTGGTGCTGCTGGTGTGGCTGCTGCTGCCGGAGCACTGGCCGGAGCGCCCCGGCGAGACGCACACCCTGGTGCTGCTGGGCGACCAGGTGATGATCGGGATCATCGCCGTGGTCGAGGTGTTCCGGCTGGTCAACGTCGTGTCCAACACCCACGCCACGCTCGTCGCCCGCGATCCGATACCGGTGACGCCGGAGTCCGGCACCCGGGTCGCGTTCGTCACCGCCTGCGTGCCGGGCAAGGAGCCGGCGGAGATGGTGCGGGCCACGCTGGTCGCGGCCCGCGCCGTCCGGCACGACGGCCCGTACGACGTCTGGCTGTTGGACGAGGGAAACGATCCTGCGATGCAGGCGCTCTGCACCGAGCTGGGCGTCCGCCACTTCAGCCGCTTCGGCCGCCCGTACTGGAACCAGCCCAAGGGACGGTTCCGCACCGGCACCAAGCACGGCAACTACAACGCCTGGTTGCAGGCGCACGGCGACGACTACGACTTCTGGGTCTCGGTGGACACCGACCACGTCCCGCTGCCGGACTTCTGCGAGCGGATGCTCGGCTACTTCCGCGACCCCGACGTGGCATTCGTGGTCGGACCCCAGGTGTACGGGAACTACCGCAGCTCGGGATCGGCCGTCACCAAATTCTCCGAGAGCCAGCAGTACCTCTTCCACGCACTCATCCAGCGCGCCGGAAACCGTTACGGCGCGCCCATGTTCGTCGGCACCAACAACGCCGTCAGAATCCGTGCACTCCAGTCGATCGGCGGGTTGTACGACTCCATCACGGAGGATATGGCGACCGGCCTGGAGTTCCACCGGAGCCGGAACGCCGAGACCGGTGAACGCTGGAAATCCGTGTACACCCCGGACGTGCTCGCGGTCGGCGAGGGCCCGTCCTCCTGGACCGACTTCTTCTCCCAGCAGCTGCGCTGGAGCCGCGGCACCTACGAGACCCTGCTCACCCAGTACTGGCGGGTGCTCTGGCGGCTGTCGCCCGGGCGGCTGCTCAACTACTCGCTGATGGTGGGCTTCTACCCGATGGCGGCGCTCACCTGGCTGCTCGGCGGTCTGTCCAGCGTGCTCTACCTGGTGTTCGGCGCCTCGGGGGTCCACGTGTCCTCCGAGATCTGGATGATGCTGTACAGCGACGCCGCCGCGCTCCAACTGCTGCTCTACACCTGGAACCGCAAGCACAACGTGAGCCCGCACGAGCCGGCCGGCTCCTCCGGGGTCGCGGGCATGCTGATGTCCGCGCTCTGCGGCCCGGTCTACGCAGCCTCGCTGGTGCAGGCGCTGCTGCGGCGGCGCAGCCGCTTCGTGGTGACGCCGAAGGGCCGTTCGGCCAGCGCGGACCGGGTGAGCACCTTCCGCTTCCACCTGTTCTGGACGCTGGTGTTCGGCGGCGCGATAGCGGCCTCCTTCTTCACCGGCTACGACCACGTCGCGATGCGCACCTGGGCCTGGATCGCCCTGGTCCTGACCGTGCTGCCGATCCTGGTGCTGGCCGGCGACGCCGTCCGCCGCCGGCGCACCCGGCCCACGGCCACGCTCACCGTCACCGGCGGTCCGGCGGCGACCCCGAGGGTCGTCCTGGAGAAGCGCCGCCCCCGGCACGCCCGCGATCCCCGGCACGGCCGGGCCGCACCGGTCGCCCCGGCCGCGCCGCCGGGCGTCCCCGCGGCACCCGACCGGGCGGAGCACACCACCACCACCCGCTGAAGCCGCCCGACCCGCCAGCACACCCGAACCGCCAGCCACCCCGAACCTCACGAGCTCCCGAACCTCACGAGGGGACCAACCACCGTGAAGATCCACAAGACCGGCCGGACCAAGCGCTTCGCCCTCGGCAGCACCGTCGCGCTGACCGTCGCCGGGATGAACGCGCCCGCCGTCCTCGGCTTCGCCGGCCAGCA
>NZ_JBHWIR010000074.1:0-33623 GCF_042731835.1 Kitasatospora sp. NPDC059817
GGCGCCTTCGCCGTGTCGCTGTCCACCGCCTACGCGATCGGCGACGTGTTCGGCATCAGGCACTCGCTGCACCGGGGCGTCAAGGGCGCCAAGGGTTTCTACGCGATCTACGCCGGCCTGGTGGTCGCGGCGGCCGCGATCACGCTGCTGTCCACCGGCTACACCCAGGGCCTGATGACGCAGTTCGTCCAGGTGCTGGCCGGTGTGCTGCTGCCCTCGGCGACGGTGTTCCTGCTGCTGCTGTGCAACGACAAGGCCGTCCTGGGGCCCTGGGTCAACGGGCCCAAGACCAACGCCTTCACCTCCGCCGTCGTCGGCGTCCTGGTGATGCTGTCGCTGATCCTGACCGCCGCCGTGGTCTGGCCCGACATCAGCTCGCAGGCGATCCTGTGGATCATGGCCGGCTGCGGCGTGGCCGGTGTCCTGGTCGCTGGATACTTCTTCACCTTCGGCCGCCGGGGGACCAAGGAAGACCCCGTCGACCGCACCGGCCGCGAGGAATGGCGGATGCCCCCGCTGGAGACCCTCGGCAAGCCGGTCATGTCCACCGCCCGCAAGGTCGGCATGGGCGCCCTGCGCGCCTACCTGCTGGTCGCGATGGTGATGGTCATCATCAAGATCGTCCAGACCGCGCTCAACCACTGAGCCGAAGACCGCAGCCCGAACGGACGGGTGGTGGGCAGCGGCCCGCCACCCGTCCGTCCGTCTCCCTGCTCTTCCAGCTCTCCCCGCTCTCCCAGCTCTCCCAGTGAAGGAGGTGCCGTCGTGCACACCCTGACCACCGCCGACTTCCTCGTCCGGCTCGCCACCGGGGTCGCCTGCGGCGCGCTCATCGGCGTCGAACGCCAGTGGCGGGCCAGGATGGCCGGCCTGCGCACCAACGCCCTGGTCGCCGCCGGCGCCACCCTGTTCGTGCTGTACAGCGAGGCCGTCGGCGACGCCGCCAGCCCCACCCGGGTCGCCTCCTACGTCGTCTCCGGCATCGGCTTCCTCGGCGGTGGCGTCATCCTGCGCGACGGCGCCGGCGTCCGCGGCCTCAACACCGCCGCCACGCTGTGGTGTTCGGCCGCCGTCGGGGTGCTCGCCGCCGCCGGGAAGCTCGAATTCGCCGTCCTCGGCACGCTCGGCGTCCTCGCCGTCCACCTGATCCTGCGCCCGGCCGGCCGGATGCTCGACCGGGCCCCGCAGTCCGGCAGCGACCCCGACTCCACCGTCCGCGCCACCGTCCACCTGGAATGCGAGCGCAAGGCCGAGACCCACATCCGGGCCCTGCTGCTCCAGGCCCTGTCCGCCTCCGGCCTCGCCCCCACCGGCCTGCGCGCCCGCCGCACCGACAGCGGCGACGCCACCAGCCTGCGCGCCACCGTGGCCATCACCGGGCAGGTCGCCCCGGCCCTCGAACAGGTCGTCAGCCGGCTCTCCCTCGAACCCGGCGTCCGCGACCTGCACTGGCACCTCGACGACGAACCCGACGACCCGAGCCGCCCCGCGCTCGCCTAGCAGGAGGTCCGGGGGAGGTAGAACGGAGGCACCGCCACGAGGCCGACCAGGAGGTCCCGATGTTCACCCCCGACCCCAGGCACGGGCCGCTGGTGCCGATGCTGCTGGTGCTCACCGTCGTCACCGGACTGGTGGACGCCGTCAGCTACCTCCGGCTCGGCCACGTCTTCGTCGCCAACATGACCGGCAACGTGGTCTTCCTCGGCTTCGCCCTGGCCGGTGCCGCCGGACTCTCCGCCACCGCCTCGCTGAGCGCCCTCGCCGCCTTCGTACTCGGCGCCCTGGTCGGCGGCCACCTCGCCCGACGGCTGCCCGACCACCGCGGGCGGCTGCTGACCACGGCGGTGGTCGCCCAGACGGTGTTCGTCGCCGCGAGCATCGCCCTGGCCACCGTGGCCGGCTACACCTCCGACCCGGCCCGCTACGGCCTCATCGGACTGCTGGCCTTCGCCATGGGCGGCCAGAACGCGGTGGTCCGCTCCCTCAAGGTCCCCGACCTGACCACCACGGTGCTCACCATGACCATCACGGCCCTCGCCGCCGACCGCACCGGCCCCCGCCGTCTGGCCTCCGCCGTCTGGATGTTCGTCGGCGCCCTCGTCGGCGCCCTCCTCATCCGCCAGGCCGACGTCCCCATCGCCCTGACCCTCGCCCTGGCCCTCCTCGTCGCGGTCGCGGCCCTCACCCACCGGGCCGCCGGAGCCCACCCCGCCCCGGACTGGACCCACCCGCTCTGACCTGGCGCCGCGTCCCGCTGCTCGCCGGTTCCCGCTCGTCCACAGGGGTCAGTCGTCCTGGCGGTGGCCGGCGCGGCCGCTCCAGAGGGGTTCGAGGCGGGCCCAGCCCTGGGTCCAGGCCTCGTCGGCGCGGCGGTCGAGGACGTGCAGACGAAGGCGCAGGGCGAGGGTGAGCAGGGCCAGGAGGGCCAGGAGGGCGCCGGCGCCGGTGCAGACGGCGGAGACGGCGACGGCGGCGCGGTTGGTCGGGGGCGAGGAGAGGGCGCCGGCGGGATCGACCCAGACGGGGACGACGGTGCCGGTGACGGCCGTACGGGGGGCCTGGACGGTACCGGTGTGCGGCTGGCCGTCGGGGTAGGTCCAGGAGGCCTCGGCGTCGACGCGGGTGCTGTAGCCGGCGCCGAAGCGTCCTCCGGTGCCCGTGCCGGTGCCGTGGTCGGGGAGGGTGAGCACCACGGCGTCGACCTTGTGGAGGCGCAGGCGGTCGCTGTCGGCCTGGGGTGCGGTGGCGTGGTAGGCGAGCAGGGAGCTGCCGGTGGCGAAGGCGAGGGCGAGCAGGGCCCCGAAGGCGCTCAGCAGCCAGGCGCGGGCGCGGGCGCGGTCGACGGGCCGGACCAGCGGTTCGTGCCGGGCACCGAAGGCCCGCCGCAGCCGGCGGCCGGTTCGCGGCGGGCGCGACGAAGGCCGGGCGGGGCGGGGTGTGCTGGACACGTCGACGGCTCCTCAGGGGGGTTGGGGCGGCGCGGTGGTGAGGTCGTGAGGCTTCGTCACCCAATTTCCACCCGGTGGCCGCCTGCGCACAAGAGTCGTGCGGGCTCGTACCACCGGGACCTGCGGACGGCGCCGCCGCGTGCCGGTCGTGTTCCGGGTCGCGCCCGGGTGCGCGGCCGCCCGGCGCCCCTTCGTGCACCCGGGACGTTCGGCCCTCGGCAGCGGCCGGGCGGGCGGGCAGGCTGGGGTCCGGCCGCATCCTTCGTGCCAGGGGACGGCTTGGCCCGGTTGACCGTGGGGGTGCCGGGCCGTGGTGCGGTGCAGGGGGTGAGCGTGGGGCTGCCCTCTGCCCGCCCGCACCCGGGTGACGGTGTTCCGCCCGGGCTCTGATCGCGCTCCGGCCGCGCTCTGGCCGCGTTCTGACCGACTTCCGCCCGGGTCCCGGCCGGGTTCTGACGGGGTTTCCGCAGGCAGGGGCCGTATTCTCGCCAGCTATACACTCGGAGTATACGCGTGGGGTATGGTCTCCCCCATGAGTGTTCCTTTGACCCTGCTGGGGCTGCTGGAGCGGGAGCCGAGCCATGGCTACGACCTCAAGCGCGACTACGACTCCCTCTTCGGCCGCGGCAAACCCCTCCCGTACGGACAGGTGTACGCGACCCTCGGCCGGCTGGCCCGCGACGGCAAGGTGGTCGCGGGCGAGGCGGAGCCCGGCGACGGACCCGAACGCAAGCGCTACGTGATCACCGACGCGGGGGTGACGGAGTTCGAGACCTGGCTCCGGGATCCGGTCGCGCCCGAACCCAACCTGCAGAGCGTGCTGTTCACCAAGGTGGTGCTGGCCCTGATGCTGGGCCGCGACGCCGAGGAGTACCTGGACACCCAGCGCGCCGCCCACCTGCGCCGGATGCGCGAACTCACCGAACTGCGCCGCACCGGCGCCCTGGTGGACGCCCTGCTCGCCGACCACGGCCTGTTCCACCTGGACGCCGACCTGCGCTGGATCGACCTCACCACCGCCCGCCTGGACGCGCTGGCCGAGGCGGTGCGCTCATGACCGCCGTGATCGAGGCCCGCGACGTCGCCCTGTCCTTCGGTGAAACCCCCGCCCTGCGCGGGGCGAGCCTGTCCGTCGAGGCCGGCGAGGTGCTCGCCATCATGGGCCCGAGCGGCTCGGGAAAGTCGACGTTACTGCACTGCCTGGCCGGCATCCTGGTGCCCGACGCGGGCGAGGTGCTGTTCAACGGGCAGCGCCTGGACACCCTGAACGAGGCGGGGCGCAGCGCCCTGCGCCGCGACAAGTTCGGCTTCGTGTTCCAGTTCGGCCAGCTCGTCCCGGAGTTGACGGCGGAGGAGAACGTGGCGCTGCCGCTGCTGCTGAACGGCGTGCGCCGCGCGGACGCTCTCGCGCAGGCCCGGCCGTGGTTCGCCCGGCTCGGCCTGGACGGCATGGAGCGGCGCCGCTCCGGCGAACTGTCCGGTGGTCAGGCGCAGCGCGTGGCGCTGGCCCGGGGCCTGGTGGCCCGGCCGCAGGTGCTGTTCGCCGACGAGCCGACCGGCGCGCTGGACTCGCTGACCGGCGAGCAGGTGATGGAACTGATGGTCGGCTCGGCCCGGGAGCAGGGCACCACCGTCATCCTGGTCACCCACGAGCCGCGGGTCGCCGCCTACGCCGACCGCGAGGCGATCGTCCGCGACGGCCAAGCCCGCACGCTCTCCGCCGGGGCCGGGGCCGGGGCCGGGGCCGGGGCCGGAGCCGGGTCGGTGGCCTCGTGATCCGGTTCTCGCTCCGGCTGGCGGTCAGCGGCGGCCGGGAGGCGCTCGCCCGGCTGCTGATGATCGCGGCGGCGGTGGCGATCGGGGTCGGGCTGCTGCTGTCCACGCTCGCCAGCATGAACGCGATTGACCGCGCCAACCAGCGCCAGGTCTGGCTCGACTCCGGGGCCCGGAGCCGGACCGAGAGCGCGCAGGTCGACCCGCTGTGGTGGCGGCCCCACAACGACTACTACGACGGCTCGGAGATCCGCGAGATCGACGTCGCCGCGACCGGGCCGACCTCGCCCGTCCCGCCGGGGCTCGACCGGGTGCCGGCCCCCGGCGAGTACTACGCCTCCCCGGCGCTGGCCGCGTTGCTGCGCACCGTCCCGGCCGTCGAGCTGGGCGATCGCTTCCCGGGCCGGATGGCCGGCACCCTGAACGACTCGGCGATGCCCTCTCCGGACACGCTGGCCGTGGTCGTCGGCCGGACGGTCGGCGAGGTCGAGGCCGCGCCCCGCGCCGTCGCCGTCACCACCATCGCCTCCACCCGGCCCGAGTGCGGGAACGGCGACTGCCTGAGCCGGGGCATCCGGGGTGACGCGATGACGCTCATCCTGTCGGTGGTGGGCGGTGCGATGATCTTCCCGGTGCTGATCTTCATCGGCACCGCGACCCGCCTGTCCGCCGCCACCCGGGAGCAGCGGTTCGCCGCGATGCGACTGGTCGGTGCCACCCCGCGGCAGATCTCGGTGATCGCCGCGGTCGAGTCCACCGTCGCCGCGGTGGCCGGGACGGCCGCCGGCTTCGGCCTCTACCTGGCGCTGCGCCCGCTGGTGGCCGACGTGCCCTTCACCGGCGGCCGCTTCCACCTCGACGACCTGAGCCTGACCGGCCTCCAGGTGCTGGGCACCGTCCTGGCCGTGCCGCTCGCCTCGGCGGTGGCGGCCCGGTTCGCGCTGCGCCGGGTCACCGTCTCCCCGCTGGGCGTCAGCCGCCGGGTCACCCCGCGGCCGCCCCGGGCCTGGCGGCTGGTCCCGCTGCTGGCCGGGCTCGCGGAGCTGGTGTACTTCCTCGGCCGCCGCCCGGCCACCGGGAACGGACAGGCGGCGGCCTACCTGCCCGGGTTCCTGCTGGTGATGCTCGGCCTGGTGATCGCCGGGCCGTGGCTGACCATGGTCGCCGCCCGTGCGGTCGCCCGCCGCACCAGCCGTCCGGCCACGCTGATCGCGGTGCGCCGGCTCGCGGACGACCCGAAGGCCGGATTCCGCGCGGTCAGCGGCCTGATCCTGGCGCTGTTCGTCACCACGTCGACGGTCTGCGTCATCGGCACGATCAACGCCAACCGCGGCTCGCTGGACGGCGACCAGTCGTCCCGCGCGTCCGTGGTGCAGGGCGACTACCGGGACGGCAGGCAACTGACGGACGCGGTGCCGGAGCAGGTCCTGGCGCAGGCGCGGGCCGTGCCGGGCCTGCGGGGTCTCGCGGTGCTCCACACCAACCCGGCCGGCCTCGGGAAGATCCCGGTGGGCTCCCGCCCGGACGCCCCGCTCCTCACCCCCGGCCTGGTGTCCTGCGCGGACCTCGCCGAGGTCCCGGTGGTCGGCCACTGCGCGGCCGGGGCGAGCGTGGCGGCCGTCCCGTCGCGCGAGTTCCTCAACCTCACCTCGCGCCCGGACGCCGAGTGGCCCGCCGTCCCGGTCTCCGCGGAGGAGGTCGCGAAGCTCCCGGTCCAACTGCTCTACGCCACGACCGACGGATCGACGGCGGCGAAGGAGCAGGTCCGGACGGTGTTCACCGCGGCGTGGCCCGACCACGACGCGCACACGGTCGGCGACTGGGCCACCGAAGGCCAGCAACGGCTCGCCGGCTGGCGGCAGTTGGCGAACGTGGTGCTGCTGACCACGCTCCCGATCGCCGGGTGCAGCCTCGCGGTCAGCGTGGTGGCCGGACTCTCCGACCGCAGGCGGCCGTTCGCGATGCTGCGGCTCACCGGTTCGCCGCTGCGCCTGCTCCAGCGGGTGATCGCGCTGGAGAGCGTGCTGCCGCTGCTGTCGGTGGCGGTGATCTCGATCGGCGCGGCCCTCGCCGCCTCGGCCCTGTTCCTCAGCTCCCAGATGGACTACCACCTGGTGTCGCCGGGCGCGGTGTACTTCGGCTTCGTCGCCCTCGGTGTGGTGGCCTCGGTCGGGATCATCGCCTCGACGCTGCCGCTGCTGAAGCGGATCACCGGCCCCGAGGCCGCCCGCAACGGCTGACGGCCCGCCGCCGCCCGGCGTGGGCGGCGGACCGTCGCCGTTCGGGCGAGCCGGACCGTCGCCGTCCGGGCGAGCTGGACCGCCGCCGCCCGGGTGGGCTGGACCGCCGCCGCCCGGGCGTACCCCGTCGCCCTCAGCGGGTGACGGGGTACCCGGTCGTTCCGGCCCGGACCGCCGACGGCCGTTCCGGCAGCCAGCTGCCGAGGACCAGCGAGGACGGGTAGAACATCGGCTCCGGCAGCGCGTCCAGCGCGACGCGCTCCCAGCCGCCGCAGGCGTGCGGCTCGGTGACGACCGCCTCGGCCAGGCTCGGCGGCGCCAGCACGGCGGCGGTCAGCCGGGGCCGGCCGAGCTCGTGGTCGAGCAGGAGGGCGAGCACCCGCATCTGCTCGGCGGGCAGCACGATGCCGGTCTCCTCGGCGAGTTCGCGGGCCGCGGTCTGCTCGAAGGACTCGCCGGGATCGACCTTTCCGCCGGGCAGGCTCCAGGTGGGCGGTTCGCCGGCGGTGGTGCGCCGGCCGATCAGCACCCGGCCGTCCCCGGTGGGCACGATGACTCCTGCGCCGAGCAGCGGTGCGGTGGTCAATTCGCCATCTCCTTCGCGGGGATCCTCGGGGGGACCGGGGTTACCAGTTGGAGCGCTCGTAGTCCTTCAGGAAGCAGCCGTACAGGTCCTCGCCGAGCTCGCCGCGGACGATCGGGTCGTACACCCGGGCCGCGCCGTCGACCAGGTCGAGCGGGGCGTGGAAGCCCTCGTCGGCCAGCCGCATCTTGTCCGGGTGCGGCCGCTCGTCGGTGATCCAGCCGGTGTCGACGGCGGTCATCAGGATGCCGTCGGTCTCGAACATCTCGTGCGCGCTGGTGCGGGTGAGCATGTTGAGCGCGGCCTTGGCCATGTTGGTGTGCGGGTGGCCGGCGCCCTTGTAGCCGCGCTGGAACACGCCCTCCATCGCGGAGACGTTGACCACGTACTTGCGGCGGGAGGCGGAGGCGGCCATCGCCGGGCGCAGCTGGCTGATCAGGATGAACGGCGCGGTGGAGTTGCAGAGTTGGACCTCCAGCAGCTCGACCGGGCCGACCTCCTGGACGGTCTGCACCCAGCTGTTGGTGGGCGCGAGGTCGGGCACCAGCCCGCCGGCGTCGATCGCGGTGCCGGCCTCGATCCGGGCGGGAGTGGCGGAGCCGGTGACGAGCGCGAGCGAGGTGACGTCCTCGGCGGCCATCCGCTGCGCGTCGCCGCTCGCCTGGTGGGGGAGGGCGGGAAGGTCGACGCTGCCGCTGCCGAAGCGGCCGATGGTGGTGGCCTGCGGCAGCTCGCCGGCCGGCAGCGGCGCGGACTCGGCGGCGAGCAGCTCGCGGTAGGACTCCGGCGGGCGGCGCACGGTCTGCGCGGCGTTGTTGATCAGGATGTCCAGCGGGCCGTCGGCGGCGACCTCGTCGGCGAGCGCCATGACCTGGGCCGGGTCGCGCAGGTCGATGCCGATGACCTTGAGGCGGTGGATCCACTCGGCGCTGTCCGGCATCGCGGTGAAGCGGCGGATGGCGTCGTTGGGGAAGCGCGTGGTGATGGTGGTGTGGGCGCCGTCGCGCAGCAGCATCAGTGCGATGTACATGCCGATCTTGGCCCGGCCGCCGGTGAGCAGCGCGCGCTTGCCGGTGAGGTCGGCGCGGGCGTCCCGGTGGGACCGGTTCTTGACGGCGCAGTCCTGGCAGAGGTTGTGGTAGAACGCGTCGACCTCGACATACCGCTGCTTGCACGTGTAGCAGGAGCGGGGCCGCTCCAGGATGCCGGCGATCTCGGTGCTGGTGACGGTGGTCAGGCCGAAGGCGCCGGCGGTCTCGTCGTCGATCCGGGTGGGGGCGCCGGTGGCGGTGCGCGCGGTGACCTCGCGGTCGTTGGCGGTCTTGCGGGCCCGGGTCTCCTGGCGGCGGCGCTGCTTGAGGGTCCGGAATATGCCGCCGACGGCCTGGCGGACGGTGATCGCGTCCGGGTGGTCGACGTGCAGCTGGTCGAGCTCGGCGAGCACGTCCAGGCAGAGCCGCAGCCGCTCGGGGTCGAGGCCGGGACCGTAGTCGATCTCCTCCCCGGTGTCCGTGTCGCTCTGGTCCTGCTTGATGTCCACGCCCGCCGTCATTGCCTGTCGCCGCTTCCCGCTCGCCTCGCCGTTACCGCGTGAATGCTACGGGAGCGGCCCAGGCCGGGGCGAAAACCGTCGGCCTTGGATGATCGTCCAAGTCTACGCGCGGAGCATTGATCATGGTTTGTACACAGTGCCAGCAATGGGCCTCGAACTGGCTTTTGATCCCACCGTCCCGGAGAATCGAATGCTGGGTGCCGGGCGCCCGAGTGCGCCCGGCGGCAGTGCCGCAACCGCACCCGAGGTGTAATTTCTCCCAGCCAGAGAGCCCCCTTCATGCGCTTCCTGAACGACCTCAAGCCCTCGTACGACCTCACGTACGACGACGTCTTCATGGTCCCCAGCCGTTCCGCCGTGGGCTCCCGGCAGGCGGTCGACCTCTCCTCGAACGACGGCACCGGCACCACCATCCCGCTGGTCGTCGCCAACATGACCGCCATCGCGGGCCGCCGGATGGCCGAGACCGTCGCCCGCCGCGGCGGCCTGGTCGCCATCCCGCAGGACATCCCCACCGAGGTCATCGCCGAGGTCGTCTCCTGGGTCAAGCAGCGCCACCTGGTGCACGACACCCCGATCACCCTCGCCCCGGGCGCCACCGTCGCCGAGGCGCTGTCGCTGCTGCCCAAGCGCGCGCACGGCGCCCTCGTGGTCGTCGAGGACGGCAAGCCGGTCGGCGTCGTCACCGACTCCGACTGCCAGGGCGTGGACCGCTTCACCAGCCTCGCCGACGTGATGTCCCGTGACCTGCTGCTCCTGGACGAGGGCATCGACCCGCGCACCGCCTTCGACAAGCTCACCGAGGCGCACCGCAAGCTCGCCCCGGTCGTCGACGCCGAGGGCCGGCTCGTCGGCATCCTCACCCGCAAGGGCGCGCTGCGCGCCACCCTGTACACCCCGGCCGTGGACGCCGCCGGCAAGCTGCGGATCGCCGCCACCGTCGGCATCAACGGCGACGTGGCCGGCAAGGCCAAGGCCCTGATCGACGCCGGCGCCGACGTGCTGGTCGTGGACACCGCGCACGGCCACCAGGAATCGATGATCAGCGCGCTGCGCGCGGTGCGCGGCCTCGACCCGCGGATCCCGATCGTGGCCGGCAACGTGGTCTCCGCCGCCGGTGTCCGCGACCTGGTCGAGGCGGGCGCCGACATCCTCAAGGTCGGCGTCGGCCCCGGCGCCATGTGCACCACCCGGATGATGACCGGCGTCGGCCGCCCGCAGTTCTCCGCCGTGCTGGAGTGCGCCGCCGAGGCGCGCCGGCTCGGCAAGCACGTGTGGGCCGACGGCGGCGTCCGCCACCCGCGCGACGTCGCGATGGCACTGGCCGCCGGCGCCTCCAACGTGATGATCGGCTCCTGGTTCGCCGGCACCTACGAGTCCCCGGGCGACCTGCAGACCGCCGCCGACGGCCGCCAGTACAAGGAGAGCTTCGGCATGGCCTCGGCCCGTGCGGTCAGCAACCGCACCTCCCAGGACTCCTCGTACGACCGGGCCCGCAAGGCGCTGTTCGAGGAGGGCATCTCGCACTCCCGGATGTTCGTCGACCCGGCCCGCCCGGGCGTCGAGGACCTGATCGACTCGATCGTGGCCGGTGTGCGCAGCTCCTGCACCTACGCGGGCGCCAACACCCTGGAGGAGTTCCAGGAGAAGGCGATCGTCGGCATCCAGAGCGCGGCCGGCTACGCCGAGGGCAAGCCGCTGCACTCCAGCTGGGCCTGATCGGGCCGGGCCCGAGCGCCCGCTCCTTCACCGGCCGGCCGGTTCCTCGCCTCGGGGAGCCGGCCGGCCGCCGTGCGGGGCGCGTCCGGTGACCTGCCCGGTGCGTCGGGCGCCGTGCCTGGGGCGCCGGGCGCCGTGCCCGGTGCGTGCAGTGCCTTGCCTGGTGTGTCCGGTGCGTCCGCTGCCGTGCCCGGTGCGCCGCAGGCTGCGTCCCGCGCGGGGTGCGGGCCGAGCGGGAGCAGCAGGGCGCGGCCGAGCAGGCCGGCCGAGCAGTCCAGGGCGGCGGCGAAGGCCCGCGCGGCGGCCGGCACCGCGCGCAGCTCCCAGAGCGCCTGGACGGCGGACCACGCCCCCTCGCGGGCGGCCTCCACGGACCAGACCCCGAGCAGGTGGGTGAGCGGCTCGGCACGCTCCAGCACGTCCGGGCCGGGCATCAGCTGCTCCCGGACGGTCGTCTCCACCTCCGCCAGCAGGCCGTTGATCCGGTGGTAGTCCGCCGCGAGCCCGGCCGGCTCGCAGCCCCGCCGCAGGCAGGTGTCCACGACGGCGAGCGGCAGGTCGTGCTGGATGTGGGCGTTCATCCCGGCCAACGCGAACTGCAGCGGGTGCACCCCCGGGTGGGCGCGCAGCGCGAACAGCGGCCGCCAGCAGGCGGGCGGCTCCTGCCCGGCCGCGTCGGCGGCCACGGCCAGCAGGTAGCGCCCGGCGAACATCGTGTCCAGTTCGGCCATCGCCGCCGGATCGGCGAAGTACGAGCCGCCGAGCCGGTCGCGGACGGCCTCCGTGACGGTGAGGTAGAGCCGGTTGAAGACCGCCACCCCGTCCGCCGGGGGCAGACCCGCCCCGATCTCCCGCAGCCGACCGACCATCTCCTCGACCGTGACCGGCGCCGTGACTGGCGCCGTGACAGGAGTCGCGACAGGCACCGCGACCGTATTCGCGGCCAGCATCGCGACCGGCGTGCCGTCCGCCGCCATCGTCGTACCGGGCATGCGCCACCCTCCGATGTCGATCGTGCACTGATCGCATCATCGTGGCAGCGCGGACGGCAGCCCGGTGCGTGCGGCACGCGGCGCGCGGGGGAGACCAGGTGATCAGCCCAGGTCGTACTCCAGGACGTAGGTGTGGGTGCCGGCCTCGTCGACGGTCAGGCGGAACTCGCCGGTAAGCCCGGCCAGCTCGCCCGACCCGGTGCCCGGCACCACGCGTATGGTCGTCCCGCCGGTGTCCCATGCCGCGTGCTGGAGCACGAACGAACCCTTCCGCCCGTCCAGTTCGCCCGTCACGTGCTCCACCGCGACGTACGACGCCGGGCCGCCCGAGGGGCCCGCGACGGAGAGCATCCGCACCTCGCTGGTGCCGCTCAGCCCGCCCGTGAAGTTCTTGGAGATCCGGACCCGCCCGAAGGCCGCACCCTCGCGCTCCTCCGTCTCCACCGGTTCGAAGCTGGTCAGCTCGAACGACCCGCTGGCCTTGGACCCCATGGCGCTCTCCTCCCGACGATCGTTACCCGGCCGGCCCCTCACCGACCGTGTGCGAAGCCTTGCACACGGCTCTGACAATCGGCCGGGCCGTCACCGCTCCCGCCGACCCGCCGGCCTGCCCGTCCGCCCGTCAGTGCTCCCAGCGGAGCGCCAGCAGCGCCGCGTCGTCCGTCAGCCCGGCGTCGCCGACCCAGCCGTCGACGTCCGCGAGCAGGTCCTCCAGCAGGTCCGCCGGGCTCCCCGCGGGCAGCTCCGGCAGCCGCTCCTCCAGCGGGTAGAACCGCCCCTCGGCGTTGCGGGCCTCGGTGATGCCGTCGGTGTACAGGAGTAGCAGGTCCCCCGGCAGCGGCTCGAAGCGGCCCGTCGGATACCCGTCACCGGTCAGCCCCCGCAGCCCGAGCGGCGGCGCGGCGTACGGCGGCGTCAGCGCGTGCACCCGGCCCGCGCGGCGCAGCAGCGGGGGCGGGTGCCCGCAGTTGACCACGCCGACCGGCCCCCGCTCCGCGGGCACGGTCAGCAGCAGCGCGGTGGCGAAGCGCCCCTCGCCCGGTCGGGCGGCGAGCGCCGCGTCCAGCCGCTCGGCCAGCCGCCCGAGATCGGGCTCCGTCCGGGCCGCCTCGCGGAACACCCCCAGCACGTCCGCCGCCGTCTCCACCGCCGGAAGCCCGTGCCCCTGCACGTCCCCGAGCAGGATCCGGGCGCCGTAGCGGGTGTCGACCACCGCGTACAGGTCCCCGCCGATGCGTGCCTCGGCCGCCGCCGCGACGTAGCGCACCGCGGTGCGCAGCCGCCCGATCCGTTCCGGCGGCGGGCGCAGCAGGGCCCGCTGCGCCGCCTCGGCGACCGTCCGGACGTGGAACAGCTCCCGCTCCCGGGCCGAGACCAGGACGACGTTGGCGGCGCTGGCCAGGGTCGCCGCGAGCACCGTGATCAGCGCGGTGATGTGCACCTCGGCCGGCAGTTCGGTGTTGGTGGTCTCCAGCAGCCCGACCGCCACGACGGCGATGCCCCCGGCGGCCAGCGGCACCCGGGCGCTGCGGGTGGTCGCCCCGGCCAGGACCGGCGCGACGGCCAGTACGGGGGAGAGGGTCGTCCCCGGCCCGGTCACCAGGTCGGCCACCACGGCGGCGACCAGCAGCCCGAAGGCGCCGACCAGCAGCATCCGGGTGCGCCGCGGCAGGTGCAGCGGCGGCACACCGCCCGGGCCGTCTGCGCTCACACGTCCTCCCGGCTGCTCCCGGCGGATTGGCGACCTACCGTCCACTGTGCTCCGCACTCCCCGTGAGCGGCACCTCGGGGACCTCGGCCGAGGCCGCCCCTGGGGCGGGTCTTCAAACCCCCGCCTGCGCGCCGACGCTCCCCCAGCCTTCGGCCGGGAGGTACCCCCAGGGCACAAACGCACCTCGCGGCGTTGTCGTCGGTCGCCGATGGCCCCCAGCCTTCGGCCGGGAGGTGCCCCCACCGCATGGACTCCCTCTTCCGCCTTGCGATGCACGCACCCCAACGCCGCCACGCCCGCCCTCCGGGCGGACGACGGGGGCTTGAAGACCCGCCCCAGCGGGCGGACTACGCTGGCCGGGAGATGAGACGCAAGAGCCGCCGCCCGGCCTCCCCCCTCCCGCAGCGCCACGGTGTGGACCCGGTGCACCTGCGGCTGCCGCCCGAGGGCCCCTGGCCGACCGTCCGCGCCTACCTGGTCGAGCGGCTGCCGGCCGTGGGCGCCGCGCGGATCGACGCGGCGCTGAGCGGTCGCGAGATCGTCGGCGAGCACGGCCCGGTCGCCCCGGACGAGCCGTTCGGGCCCGGCGCGCACCTGTGGTTCTACCGGGACCTCCCCGAGGAGGTCCACGTCCCGTTCGAACTGGAGGTGCTGCACCGCGACGAACACCTGGTCGTCGTCGACAAGCCGCACTTCCTGGCCACCACCCCGCGCGGCCGGCACGTCGTCGAGACGGCGCTGTCCCGGCTGCGGCACAGTCTCGACCTGCCCGCCCTCAGCCCCGCGCACCGGCTCGACCGGCTCACCGCGGGCCTGGCCATGTTCGTGGTGCGGCCCGAGGAGCGCGGCGCCTACCAGACGCTGTTCAGCGACCGGCTGGTGCGCAAGGAGTACCAGGCGATCGCCCCGTACGACCCGGCGCTGGACCTGCCGCGCACCGTGCGCAGCCACATCCTCAAGGAGCGCGGGGTGATCGCGGCCCGGGAGCTCGACGCGCCGCCGAACAGCGAGAGCCGGATCGACCTGCTGGAACGCCGCGACGGCCTGGCCCGCTACCGGCTGCGGCCGCTGAGCGGGCGCACCCACCAGCTGCGGCTGCACATGTGCGGCCTCGGCGTGCCGATCCTCGGCGACCCGGTGTATCCGGTGGTGCTGCCCGAACCGGCCCCGGACGACTTCCGCCGTCCGCTCCAACTCCTCGCCTCGGTGGTCGAGTTCACCGACCCGCTGACCGGCCGGGAGCACCGCTTCGACACCCGCCGCACCCTCGCCGCCTGGACGGACCCGCAAGCCTGGGCCGCCGGCCCCGGTCCGGCGACCCAGCCGCTCTAGGCCCAACGGACGACCGGGTCCCGGTTCCGGTGGCCGATCCGCCGCCGCCCCCTGCGGGGCGAGGGTGGGGGCATGGACGCAGCACAGCACACCGCCCCCGCCCCCGCCCCCGCCCCCGTCGCCGTGGTCACCGGTGCCTCCCGGGGGCTCGGCCTGGCGCTCGCCCGGGCCCTCGCCGCCGACGGCTGGCAGCTGGTGATCAGCGCCCGCGGCGCGGCCGGACTCGCCGCCGCCGAGGCGGCCCTGGCCGCCGTCACCAAGGTCGTCGCCCTCCCCGGTTCCATCGTCGACGACGACCACCGCGCCCACCTGACCGCGGCCGCCGACGGGCTCGGCGGCGCGAGCCTGCTGGTCAACAACGCCGGTACGCTCAACGGCGCCACCGCGCCCGGCGCCGAACCGCTGCCCCGGCTGGCCGACTTCCCGCTGCCGGACCTGCTGGAGACCTTCGAGGTCAACGCGCTCGCCCCGATCGCCCTCACCCAGCTCGTCCTGCCGCAGCTGCGCGCCCACGCCGGGGCCGTACTCAACATCAGTTCGGACGCCGCGGTCGTGCCCTATCTCGGCTGGGGCGGCTACGGCGCCAGCAAGGCGGCGCTCGACCTCGCCACCGCCGTACTCGCCCGGGAGGAGCCGGAGTTGCGGGTGTGGGCGGTGGACCCGGGAAGCATGCGCACCGGGATGTTGCAGGAGGCCAGCCCCGGTGAGGACATCTCCGGCGAGCCGCTGCCCGAGGAGGTGGTGCCGGTCCTGCTCGGACTGCTGCACGACCGCGCCCCTTCCGGCCGCTACCGCGTCGAGGACCTGAGGGCCGCGGCCCGGGGTGGGCGATGACCGGACTGGCGGACCTCGGCCTCGACGTCGCCGTACCGCCCGAACTCTCCGCCCGGGCACCGGCGGAGGCGCGCGGCGGGGCGAGGGACGGCGTGCGGATGCTGGTCGGCCGGCGCGACCGGGGGAGCGTCGAGCACCACCGCTTCACCGAGCTGCCCGGGGTGCTGCGCGCGGGTGACCTGCTGGTGGTCAACAACTCGGCCACCCTGCCGGCCGCGCTGCCCGGCCGGCTGCCCGACGGTACGGCGGTCGCGCTGCACCTGTCCTCCGCCCAGCCCGACCAACGTGGCTCCTACCTGGTGGAGTTGCGGCGGGTGGTGCCGGGTGCGGCGGCCGCCTGCTACCCGCCGGCCGACTCCCCGGCCCGGCCTGGTCTGCGGGTGGCGCTGCCCGCCGGCGGCGCGGCCGAGCTGGTCGCACCGTTCACCGCCCGGCTCTGGTATGCCCAACTCACTTTGCCAGCAAGTCTGTTGACGTACATTGAGGCGTACGGCAAGGCGATCCGGTACGGCTACGTGGACCGCGACTGGCCGATCGAGGCCTACCAGACGGTCTTCGCGACCGTCCCCGGAAGCAGCGAGATGCCCAGCGCCGCAAGGCCGTTCAGCGCGGAGGTGGTGGCCCGGCTGGCGGGTCGCGGGGTGCTGGTCGCGCCGGTCACGCTGCACACCGGGGTGGCCTCGCCGGAGGCGCACGAGGCGCCGTACGCCGAGCGGTTCCACGTCCCGGCGGCCACCGCCCGCCTGGTCGGCCATGTGCGGGCCGGCGGCGGGCGGGTGATCGCGGTCGGCACCACGGTGGTGCGCGCCCTGGAGTCGGCCGCCGCGCCGGACGGCACCGTCCAGGAGGCGGACGGCTGGACGGAGTTGGTGATCACCCCGGAGCGCGGGGTGCGCGCGGTCGACGGCCTGCTCACCGGCTGGCACGAGCCCCGCGCCTCGCACCTGCTGATGCTGGCCGCCGTCGCCGGGCGGCCCCTGCTCGCCGAGTGCTACCGGGCTGCCGTCCAGCACCGTTACCTCTGGCACGAGTTCGGCGACGTGAACCTGCTCCTGCCGGACTGAGCCCGCGGGCCGAGCCTCCCGGTCGCGGGCCGAACCGCCCGGTCGCAGGCCGCGCCACCCGGTCGCGGGCCCGGATCGCCCGGTCGCGGGCCGGATCACTCGGACGGGCTGCCCGGGGGCAGTTCCAGCTCGAACCAGACCACCTTGCCGTCCCCGGTGCGGCGGCTGCCCCAGCGGTGCGCGAGCTCGTTGACCAGGTGGATGCCGCGCCCGCCCTCGTCCTCGGCGCGGGCGCGCCGGATCCGGGGCGTCTCGCTCTCCTGGTCGGCGACCTCGACGGTGAGCGCCCGGTTGCAGAACAGCCGCAGCTGGGTGGGGGATCCGGCGTGCACCAGGGCGTTGGTGATCAGCTCGCTGGTGAGCAGTTCGGCCCAGTCGGCGAGCGCTTCGAGGCCCCAGGCGGCCAGCGTCTCGCGGGTGAAGCGGCGCGAGTGGGCGACCATCGCGCGGTCGCCGGTGAGCGGCAGGCTGGCGATCCGGTCCGCGCCGACCGGCCGGACCTGCGCCATGATGACGGCGATGTCGTCCTCGCTGGTGGGGCCGGTGAGTTCGGCCAGGACGGCGTCGCAGGTCTGCTCCAGCGAGCGGCGCCGGTCGGCGACCGTCCGGCAGAGCAGCTGCAGTCCCTCGTCGATGTCGTGGCCCCGGCGCTCGACCAGCCCGTCGGTGTAGAGCACCAGGATGGCCTCCTCGGGGAGGGTGAACTCCACGCTCTCGAACGGGACTCCGCCGACGCCGAGCGGTGCGCCGGGCGGCAGTTCGACGAGGTGCGCCCGCCCCTGCGGATCGGCGACGACGGGCGGCAGGTGGCCGGCGCAGGCGGCGGTGCAGTGGCGGTCCACCGGGTCGTACACCACGCAGACGCAGGTGGCGAACTGGCCCTCGCCGAGGGCGCTGGAGGCCTCGTCCAGCCGGTGCAGGACGCGCTCCGGACTCAGGTCCAGGGTGATCAACGTCCGGGCTACGGTGCGCAGTTGGCCCATGGTGGCGGCTGCCCGGATGCCGTGGCCCATCACGTCGCCGACGATCAGCGCGACCCGCCCCGAGGAGAGCGGCACGACGTCGAACCAGTCGCCGCCGACCTCGCTGACCACGCTGCTGGGCAGGTAGCGGTAGGCGAGGTCCAGGCCGAGCGTGCGGTGGATCTCCTGCGGCAGCAGGCTGCGCTGGAGGGTGAGCGCGGTGTCCCGTTCGCGCCGGTAGAGCCGGCCGTTGTCGATCGCGAGGGCGGTGCGCGCGGCGAGTTCCTCGGCCAGTGAGCGGTCCTCCGGGCCGAACGGCTCCGGGTTGCGGGTGCGGACGAACTCCGCGCCGCCCAGTACGAGTCCGCGCGCCACCAGCGGCACCATCAGGTACGAGTGCACCCCGGCGGCCAGCCCCGGCTGGACCCGGTCGGGCGAGGCGGCGATCCGGCGCATCTCCTCCTCGGTCACCTCGGAGACCAGGATCGAGCGCCGGGTGCGCAGGCTCTGCGCGTACAGCTGGGCGGACTGCGAGGTCTCGCCGACCTGGTCGGAGGCCGCCGTCATGGTGCCGTCCTGAGCCGTTTCGCCGACCGCCACCGCCCGCATCAGTATCGACTCGTTGTCCGGGACGGGGCCGGGCTCCTCGCCGCCGAGCACCGCGTCGCGCAGGTCCACGGTGACGAAGTCGGCGAAGCGCGGGATCACCACCTCCACCAACTCCTGGGCGGTGCGGTGCAGATCGAGGGTGGTGCCGATCCGGGTGCTGGCCTCGTTGAGCAGTGACAGCCGCTGCTGCGCGGCCCGGGCCGCGTCCAGCGCCCGCTGCCGGGCGGCGGCCGCGTCGCGCTCGCGGGTGAACAGCAGCGCGTTGTCGATCGACACGGCGGCCCGCACCGCCAACTCGCCGGCCAGCGCCATGTCGTCCTCCTCGTACGGGCGCTCCACCAGGGTGCGGTAGAAGCCCGCGACGCCGACCGCGGTGCCGCGCGCGATCAGCGGGACGACCATGAAGGAGTGGACGTTCTGCTCCCGCACCGCCGCGGCGCGCACCGGGTCGTCGGCGAACCAGGCCAGCCCCTCCGCGTCCATCCGCGGCACCAGGACCGGCTTGCGGTGTGCCAGGCTCCATGCGTACGGCGTGCCGGGTGCGAAGCGGTGCACCCCGCCGAGCCGGGCGACCGGCCGCAACGTCGAGCCGGGCACCGAGTGGAAGGCCATCCGCCGCAGCAGCGCCGAACCGTCCTCCGGGGCGCGGGCCTCGCGCTCGCCGCGGACCAGGTCCTCCAGCACCTCCACCACCACGGAGTCGGCCAGCCTGGGCGTCGCCACCTCGGCCAACTCCTGCGCGGTCTGGGCGAGATCGAGGGTGGTGCCGATCCGGGCGGAGGCCACGTTGACCAGCGCCAGCCGCTCCTGGGCGGCCTTCGCCTCGCGCAGCGCCTGCTGCCGGGCCAGGACGGTCTGGTGCTGGCGCAGGTACAGCCGGGCGTTGTCGATCGCGACGGCGGCCCGCGAGGCCAGCTCGTCGCCGAGGGTGATGTCGGCCTCGGCGAACGACTCCCGGTCGCCGCGCCGCGAGTACACCACCATGCCGAGCGTGGTGCCGCGCGCGACCAGCGGGGTGATCCGCACCGAGCGCGGCCGGTCGCCGAGGTAGGCCCGGCGGTGGCTCTCGGTGATGGCCTCGCTCAGCAGCGGCAGCTCCCAGGACGGCACCACCACCGTCCGCCCGGTGGCCAGCGCCCGGGCGTACGGCGAGTCCGGGGTCAGCTCGTACAGCGATTCCACCGGCAGTGACTCGGCCGGGTACAGCGGGTCGGTGGTGGCCAGGGCCAGTCGGCGGACCAGCTGCGGCGCGTCCGGGTCGGGCGGTTCGACGTTCCGCCCGGCCACCAGCACCTCCAGCGCGAACACCCCGCTGATGTCGGCGACCCTGGGCACCATCGTGTCGGCCAGCTCCCGGGCGGTCTGCCGCAGGTCGAGCGTGGTGCCGATGGAGGCGGTCGCGTCGACCAGCAGGGCCAGCCGTTCCTGGGCGCGCGCCGCCCGGGCCTCGGCGCGGAACCGCTCGGTGACGTCGATGACGGTGGAACTCACGCCGAGCACCCGGCCGCCGGGTTCCTCCAACCGGAAGTACGAGGCGGACCACGCGTGGTCGCGCTGCGGGTCGCCCGGGGTGCGGCCGTGCGAGCGGGTGTCCACCACCGGTTCGCCGCTCTCCAGTACCCGCCGCATCACCGCCTCGGCCTCGGCGCCGTTGATCCCGGGCAGCACCTCGGTGAGCCGGTGGCCGAGCTGCTCCTCGACGGGCAGGCCGTTGGCCCGGGCCAGTGCCTCGTTCAGCCGGACGAACCGCAGCTCGGGGTCGAAGACGCCCATGCCCACGGGGGACTGGGTGAAGAAGCCGTCGAGCACCGCCAGGTCCGCCTGGATCCGGCGCAGCGTGGTCACGTCGGAGGCGACGGCCAGCACCAGCGTGCGGCCGTCCGGCCCGGTGATCGGATAGGTGCGGAACTCCAGGTTCACCAGGTGCCCGTCCCGGTGCCGGACCGGGAACACGCCGGACCAGGGCCGACCGTTCAGGATCTGCTGGAACAGCTCCAGCACCTCGGGCCGCTGCTCCTCGGAGGTCAGCAACTTGGCGGCCCTGGCCCCGACCGCCTGCCCCGGGGAGTAGCCGAGCAGTGCCTCCGCGTCGCCGCTCCAGTGCAGGATCCGGCCGTCGGCCTCGATCAGCGCCGTCGCGATCGGCACCATCAGCAGGGCGTCCTGTTGCGGCTCGCCCTGGTGGTGTTCGTTGTCGTTCACCATGGCCAGAGAACCGTCCGGAGATCGTCCCCACCAGCCCTGCCATCTTCGCACGCGGCCCCGGCGGGCCGCTCACCGTAGCGGGCTCACCGGTGCGGCAGCGGGCGCTCCGGGAAGGGCTCGCCGGGCTTCGGCGCCTCGGACTTCGGCGGCGCGGGCGGCCAGGGCGAGCAGCGCGCCGACGAGGCACAGTGCGGCGGCGACCAGGACGGCCCGGTCGGTGCCCGCCGCCAGGGCGCGGGCGGCGGCCTCCCGGCCGGGGCCGCCCGGTCGGGCCGAGCCCGCGACGGCCACGGTGACCGCGACGCCGAGCGCCGAGCCCAGGTACCGGGAGGTGTTGTTGGCACCCGAGCCCATGGCCGCCCGGTGCGCCGGGACGCTGCTGACGGCCAGCCGGGCCAGCGCCGCGTTGAGCACCCCGCTGCCGACGCCCGCCACCGCCAGACCCGGCGCCAGCCGCAGCCAGCCGGAGCCGGGCGCCAGCCCGTACAGGCCCGCCTCGCCGAGGCCGCAGACCGCGAGTCCGACGGCGACCTGCGCGGTGGCCGACAGGTGCGCCGCCAGCCGCCGCGCCTGGAGCGCGGACAGCACCGACAGGCCCGACCAGAGCGCCAGCACCCCGCCCGCGGCCAGGCCGGACAGGCCCAGGACGCCCTGGAGCAGGGTCGGCAGGTAGCTCATGAAGCCGACCAGCGAGAGCCCGGTGAACAGTGCCCCGCCGGTGGCGGCGACGAAGCCGGGGCTGCGGAACAGTGCGAGGTCCAGCATCGGCTCCCGGGTCTTCGCCTCGACCAGCCCGAACAGCGCCAGCAGCAGCACGCCGAGGGCCAGCAGCGCGACGACCACCGGCCGCCCCCAGCCGCCGCGCCCCTCGGCCAGCCCGGCGATCAGGCAGGACGCCCCGGCGGCCAGCGTGAGCACCCCGTACGGATCGAGGGCGCGTGGCCGTTCGGCCCGGGACTCGGTGAGGACGGTGGCCGCGTACGCCGCCACGGCGGCCGAGACGATCGCGATCCCGCCGCTGACCGCGCGCCAGCCGGCCCACTGCCCGACCAGCGCGCCGTACACCGGGCCGACGGCGATGCCGAGGCCGACGGCGGCGCCCCAGACCCCGAGGGCCCGGATCCGGCCCGGTCCGGGCGGGTGGGCGTGGCTGATCAGGCCGAGCGCGGGTGCCAGGACGGCGGCCGAGGCGACGCCGAGCAGCACCCGGGCGGCCAGGTAGACGGTGCCGCCGGGGGCCAGTGCGGCCAGCGCCTCGGCGGCCGCGAACAGCAGCACGCCGAAGGTGAAGACCCGCTTGCGGCCGTGGTCGTCGGCGGCGCTTCCGGCGGTGAGCAGCAGGGCGGAGATGCCGACCAGGGTGCCGGTGAGGATCCAGGTCCGGCCGGTGGCCCCGAGGTGCGCGGCCTGGGCGGTGGCGGCGAGCGAGGCGGTGGGGGCGGTGTAGGCGACGGTGACCAGCGCGGTCGCGGCCGCGGTGGCGGCCAGGGTGGCGGCCAGGGTGGCGCGGGGCCGGGCGGGCGCGGTGACGGGCGCGGCGACGGGGGAGGAGCCGGGTGGTGCGGGGGACATGGGGTGTTCCCTCCGGAGCGCGGACCCGTAGGTCTGGTGAATGAACCTTCGTCTCGATCGGCACGCTACCACCATTGGTCTGTTCATTGAACCCGCTGTCCGGGTGGACTAGGCTGACCCGCATGGCGCTGGGAACCGACTACGAACAGCAGGACTGCGCACTGGCCCGCGCCCTGGAGGTGGTCGGCGAACGCTGGAGCCTGCTGATCCTCCGCGACGCCTTCTACGGAGTGCAGCGCTTCAACGACTTCCTCGCCCACCTCGGCATCCCCCGCGCCGTCCTCACCGCCCGCCTCAACGCCCTGGTCGCGGCCGGGGTGCTGCGCAAGGAGCCGTACCAGCAGGCGCCGCTGCGCCACGGCTACCTGCTCACCGGGACCGGCCTCGAACTGTGGGGTCCGCTCTACCAGTTGAGCCGCTGGGGCGGCCGGCACGCGACCGCGGGCGGCCCGCACCACCTGTTCGCGCACGCCGTCTGCGGCACCGACCTGGACGTCGTCGGCGTCTGCCCGCGGTGCGGCGGCGCACCCGTCCCGCCGACCGGGATCGCGATGCGCCCCAACCCCGCCCGCGGCGGCACGCACCGGGACGACCCGGTCTCCCGCTCCCTGGTCCGCCCGCACCGGCTGCTCGAACCGATCGCCTCGGCGGCGCCGGCCGCCTAGCGGTCGGCGGTCGGCAAAAGGCAAAAGGCGAACGGCTGGCGACAGACGGCGGCGCGGCCGCCGGCGGGCTGCCGACGGCCGCGCCCACCACGTCCCGGTTACGGCTGGAACGTCACCTCCGGATTGGCGGCGGTCGGCCCGTCGAGGAGCGGCTGCTGCACGCCCTTCAGCTGGAGGTCGAAGAAGGCCGCCACGTACGAGCGGGTGAGCTCCACGCCCCGCTCGCCCGACATCGTGGTGCCGGGAGGCTGGGGCAGGTTGAGCTTCTCGAAGAACAGCGGGAAGTCGGTGAAGGTGCCGTGGTTGGAGCCGGCGAAGGTCAACCAGCGCTTCCAGCCGTCCAGGTGCGGCCAGCTCTCCGTCCAACTGCTGTCCTCGGCGCCGTCGGGCAGCGGGTGGCCGATCATCAGGAAGGGCTTGCCGCCGATCCCGGAGGCGGGGACGGTGACGTCCATGGTGCCGTCCAGGTCCACCCCGGCCCGGATCCGGTCGTCGGTGAGCAGGGACGGGACGGTCGAGGCGCCGCCGGCCGAGTGCCCGGCCATCCCGATCCGGTCGCGGTCGATCATGCGGGCGTAGCGCCAGGCCGGGTGGGGGCGGGCGGTCAGCTGGTCGATGACGAAGGAGACGTCCTTCGCCCGGCTGTTGTCCACGGCCGCCCAGGACTCCGGGGTCGTCAGCTTGTTGCACAGCAGGCACGGGAGGGTCTGCCCGTCGGGGAACGTCGTCCCGGTGTTCTCGTAGGTGTGGTCGATCAGCGCGACGACGTACCCGCGGCTGGTCAGGTCCTCGGCGAGGCTGCTCAGCGAGGCCCGCGGCATGGTGAAGCCCGGCGACAGCACCACCATCGGGAAGTGGCCGCCCTGCGGGCGCGCGTCGGACTTCGCCCAGGTCCGGGTGCCGGTGACCGTCTCGGTCGGGATGGTGTTGCCCGGGAGCTTCCCGTCCAGCAGCATCCGGGCGGCCGCAGGGGTCATGTACGGGGCCGCGCTGCCCGTCCCGGCCTTCGCGGGGTAGTACATCGACACCATCAGCTGGCGCGGACCGGCGGAGGGGACCCACGGATCCGGGCGGTCCTGGTCCACCAGGTGCAGGATCTCCTGCCCGACCGCGTACGGGCCGGTCGGGCGCGGCAGGTCGACGTGGACGGCGGTCGGGGCGGGAGCGGAGGCGGAGGTGGAGGCGTTCGCGGGGGCGGCGGGAGCGGCCAGGGCCGGCGCGGCGGCGGCGACGGACAGCGGCAGGGCGAGCAGCAGGGCTGCCGCGGCGGCGGTGGTGCGAAGTCGGTCCATGTGAGGGACGGTAGGCCGGGGGAGCGGAAGTTGACGTCCCCTCAGCGGCGTAGAGATCCCTTCCGGGATGTGCAGGCAGGGACCCTTAGGGGTCGGCCGAATGGAGACCGAATGAACGCCGGTCGGACCAGGCCGGGGTCGGTTGAGGAGCCGAACTCACCGCAGAGCAGTGGGTTCGGGAATCCAACCCTCGAATCGTCCGCCGGTCAGAGGCTCCGGGCCCGGACCTCCTCGACGAAGGCCGCCGCCGCACCGGCGTTCGGCACCGGGAGGGTGAGCGGCAGGCCGGCCGAGTGCGTCCGGATCTCCAGCTCCCCGAGATCCGAGGCCCGCGCGGACTGCACCTCCGCCCACCGGAACGCCTCCGTCGCGGCGAGCGGGTGCGGCGGCCGGTGCACCAGCCCGCCGGCCGTCAGCGTCAGCCGCCCCCGGGCGAACCGGACGCCGCCCTCCGTGCGCAACGCCTCGTGCAGCGCGGCCCGGAGGGTCGGGCGGAGCCGCTCGTCGAGCTCCCGGAACAGCTCGTCCAGCCGCCGCAGCTGCGCCAGTGCCAGCGGCTCGTCCGCGCCGACCAGCCAGATCCGGCCCTGCTCGCCCACCCCGTGCCGCCCGCCGGGGGAGTACTCGGTGGCCTCCACCGCACTCCACGGCAGGGGCCGCTCCGCGCCGTCCGCCCCGACCAGCACCAGCCCGCGCTCGTGCACTCGGACGGCCCGCAGGCCCGGCGCCGGCCGCAGCCGCCCGTACCCGCTCGCGGCCGTGATCGCCGCCGCGGCCACCACGGGCGCGGGCCACCACTCCCCGCTCGCCAGCCAGGCCGCCCCGGCGACGGCGGCCGCCGCCGCGTCCAGCCAGGCCCGCGTCCGCCACGGCAGCGGCCGGAACCGCCGGTACACCCGCACCGCCCGGCCGAGCCGCCCGTCGCCGCCCGCGACCGACCGAGCCCGCGACAAGGGCCACACCACCGCCACCTCGGCCACCTCCCGCTGAGCGAACACCACAACCGGAACCACGACTGTCAGATCCTCAGCATCGACCGACCGCCGCGCCCTCGAACAGGGCCAATTCGTACCTCTTGGCCCTGAAACGAACTCACCCCATCCTCCACCTCACTCCGCCGACGGCCGCACCCGGTCCGCCGCCGGGCCCGCTCACCGCCTTGCCCCGGCCTCAGCTCGTCAGCTCCTGAGCTCGTCATCTCGTCGTCGCGTACTCGTTCTGCAGCGTGCGCAGCAGGGCCGTCCCGGCCGGATCGGCGGAGCGACGGGTGTTGACCAGCACCGCCACCCCCACCTGCTTCTCCGGATCGAAGGCCACGAAGGAGCGGAACCCGCCCGTGCCGCCGTTGTGCCAGATCTGCAGGTGGCCGCCCTGCTGGGTGTGCAGGCGGTGGCCGAGCCACCCCAGGTGCATCCAGGCGAACGGGTTGACCCGGTGCCGGGTCGCCCGGGTGAGGGTGATCGCGGGCGCCAGCGGCGCGTCCGGCTCGCGGTCGGCGGCCAGCTGGGCCCGCAGGAGTATCGCCAGGTCGGAGGCGGTCGACCGGAGCCCGCCCATACCGGGGACGTCCGCGAAGTCCCAGTACGGCACGGGCCGCCCGCCGGAGGTGTGCCCGTGCGCCAGCCGCCCGGACTGCTCCCGGCCCGAGCGCACGTGGGTGTCCACCAGTCCCAGCGGCTCGCATATCTCACGCGCCACCAGCTCCTCGTAGCCGGTGCCGGCCCGGTGGGCGAGGGCCAGGCCGAGCAGCCCGGCGCCGAGGTTGGAGTAGCGGAAGCCGCGCCCGGGTCTGGCCCGCAGTCTCGTCCTGGCCAGCCCGAAGAGGACGTACTCGGTGCTGCAATGGGCGTACGGATCGGGCTTGTTGGGATTGAGCAGTGCCGTCGCCAGCAGGCCCCGGGGCAGCCGGGGGAGCCCGGAGGTGTGGGTGGCGAGGTGCCGCAGGGTGATCGGCTGCCCGCCCCTGGCCGGGACGGCGATACCGCCGGGCCGTACGTCGGCGAGCACGTCGGCGAGCGGTTCGTCGAGCCCGGTGGCGGCCCCGCCGGAGTCGGCGAGCACCAGCCGCGCGAGGGCGAGCGAGGTGAACACCTTGGTGACGGAACCGACTTCGAACAGGGTGTGCGGCCCGGGCACGGCGCCGCCCGGACCGGTCCGCCCGGCGCCGCGGATCTCCACGGCGCCGCCGGCCAGCCCGGCGACCACCGCACCGACGTGCTGGCCTGCGAGCCGGTCGGCGGTCTGCTGCACGAGGCTGGCGAGTTCGTTCATGCCTTGAGCGTAGGGGGCCGCGACCTGCGAAGTCGTCCGCCGGAACGACGATTTCAGCCAGCCTCCGCTGCTCCCGCAGGAGGACGCCCCCACATGAGTACGCCCCGCTACGCTCGGCAGCGTACGGGCACCACGGTGTGATGACCGGTCCGGGCGTAGTGGGGCGCGTGGTGGGGCGGGGGCGAGCCGTCAGCAGCTCAGGTTGCCCCCGGGGACGGTGCCGAGGATCTGGACGAAGCTCTGGTACAGGCTGATCCGGTGCTGCATCTGGGCGGTGTTGTTGCCGTTGCACTCCAGCGAGCCGTTGATGCTGCGGATCGTCTCACCGAAGCCGTACCCGTTGACCATGGCGTTGTGCGCGGTCATGGTGCCCGGCCCGTTCTGGGTGTTCCAGTACCAGAGGCCGGTCTTCCAGGCCACCGCCGGGTCGGTCTGCACCAGGTTCGGATTGTTCAGCAGGTCGATGCCGAGCGCGTCGCCGGCGGCCTTGTAGTTGAAGTTCCAGCTCAGCTGGATCGGCCCGCGCCCGTAGTAGGCGGCCTGCCCGGCCGGGCACCCGTACGGCTGCGAGGTGTCGCAGTAGTGCGGGTAGTTGGCGGTGTTCTGCTCGACCACGTACACCAGTCCGCCGGTCTCGTGGCTGACGTTGGCGAGGAACGCGGCGGCCTCCTGCCGGCGCACGGTGTCGCTGCCGGTGGCCGCGAAGCCGGGGTAGGCGCCGAGCGCGTCGAGCAGGCCCTGGTAGGTGTAGAAGGAGTTCCGGCCCGGGAACATCTGGTCGAACTGGGCCTGGCTGACCGGGAATCCGCCCGGGTTGGGCGGCTGGGTCGAGCCGCAGCCGTACGGCTCCCAGTACCAGGTGCTGATGACCGGGTCGTAGCCCGGGTTGTCGTGGGTGGCGCGGTAGTAGCCGCCGTTGGTGTACCGGACGATGTCGCCGGCGACGTAGGCGCGGCCGGCGACCCAGGCGGGGTGGTTGCAGGTGCCGGACGTCGGGGTCGGCGTCGGGTCGGTGGACCCGCCGCAGGAGCCCTGGTCGGCCCAGACCCCGGTGCCGCCGGTGCTCGGGGGCTCGTTCTGGGTCCACCACTTGGCGTTCCAGTTGTGCCCGTTGTACGAGACGGCCGCGCCGCCGGTGTAGGCGGTGGCCGCGCTCCACGGCGTGCCGCAGGCGGCGGCGCTGGCGGAGGCGGGGAGGAGCACCGCGACCGCCAGCGCCGTGACCACGGCGGAGAGCAGCGCGAGCAGGCGTTTCATTGACACGTCATCACCCCTTGTGCGGTGGGGGCCGCACGTCGTCGTGACAGGGACTTGAGCGGGGCAGGGGAGCCGGGCCTCGTGCGGGGGTGCGCCAGGGGAGGCGGCCGACCGGGGTGTGGGCCGGTGCGGGGCCGTGAAGGCGACTCAAGCGGAGTGTTCTATACCTGTCAAGAGAGTGGGTGAATCCGGCTCACAAATGCGGTGCGCACGCCCCCCGGCGCCCCTGCGAGCCCCCTCAGTCCCCGACCCGCCCCCCTCAGTCCCCGACCCGCCCCCTTCAGCCGCCGAGCGCCGCCCGCAGCCGGGCCGCGACCTCCGCCGCCCCCGCCTCGTCCGGGTACTTCCCCCGCGGCCAGAAGAAGCCGCGCAGCCCGTCCTTCGGATTGCGCGGCACCACGTGGACGTGCAGGTGCGGCACCGACTGGCTGATCCGGTTGTTCGCCGCCACGAAGCTGCCCGCCGCGCCCAATCCGCGCTCCACCGCGGCGGCCACCCGCTGCACCTGGAGGAAGAACGGCCCCACCTCGGCGGCCGGCAGGTCCGCCAGGGTGCGGCGGTGGGCGCGCGGGACGACCAGCACGTGGCCGGGGAACAGCGGCCGCCGGTCCAGGAAGGCCACCGCCGCCTCGTCGTCCAGCACCCGGTGCGCGGGCTCCTCGCCCGCCACCACCGCACAGAAGACGCAGTCCATCCGTCCATTCAAACCACCGGCGGCCGCCCCGGCACCTCCGCGATCGCGCGGTTGCGGGGCGTCACCCGTCCGGCGGCCGAGCAGGTGCGGCCGCCCGGTCGGGGGGCGCACGGTGCTGGAGGGGGTCGACCAGAGGCGCGCCGCGCGCCGTACGAGGAGGTGGCCCGATGGCGGGCAAGTTCGAGGTCTACGAGGACGCCGGCGGCAAGTACCGGTTCCGGCTCAAGGCGGGCAACGGCGAGATCGTCGCCACCGGCCAGGGCTACTCCAGCAAGGAGGCCGCCCACAAGGGCGTCGAGGCCGTCCAGCGGGCGGCCAGCGACGCGCCGGTGGTGGACGTACCCAAGGCCGCCTGAGCACGCCGAGCACCGAGCACCGAGCACCGGGCGCGCCACGCCCGCCCGCACCGTTCGTCACTCGTAGCGGTAGAGCAGTGCCTCCCGCTCGGTCTGCTCGATCATCTCGACGGTCAGCGACTCGTCCCGCAGGTGCGAGAGGGTGATCTCGGCCGAGGTCGGCTGCGCGTCCTTGGCCGGCCAGTTCTCCGGCTTCCACGCCGAGCCGCGCAGGAAGGCCTTCGGGCAGTGCGCGTACACCTCCTCGACGGCCACCACGATCGCGCTGCGCGGGGGCTTGCCGACGGCGGTCAGCTGTCGCAGCAGCTCCGGGTCGGTGGAGATGCAGGCCCGCCCGTTGACCCGCAGCGTGGTGTCCCGGCCCGGGACGACGAAGAGCAGCCCGACCCGGCCGTTCTCCAGGATGTTGTGCAGGGTGTCCAGCCGCTTGTTGCCGGTGGCGTCCGGGATGGCCAGGGTGTGCTCGTCGAGGACGGAGACCACCCCGGCCGGCCCGCCGCGCGGGGAGACGTCGCAGCGCCCGGCGGCGTCCGAGCTCGCCACGAACACCAGCGAGGAGCAGGCGATCAGCCGCCGCGCGACCTCGTGCAGGTGGTCGACCTGCTTGCGGCGCGCGTGCTCGCCGGGCTGCTCGTAGATCTCGCGCAGCTGCGCCGGGTCGGTCAGCGCCCCTGCGCTGAGGGCGGCGAACAGGCTGCCCGGCATGTCCGGAGCGGTGGTTGACGCAATGACAGATTCCGGTGTGCTGGTCATACCGGAAATCTAGCCGAGCCCCTTCCCGGAGCGCCTGGCCGCCGGGCGGTGCACCGCTCGGTAAAGCTTCCCCGCCACCCCTCCCCACCAGCGGTTTTGCGCTGATAATGGGGCCAGGCGCTCCGCTCGGAGGTGGTGGTCGTGATCGTGAGGATCTGGGCCGGGCAGGTCCTGGCCGGTCGCATCGAGGAATTCTGTGTGCTGCTGACAACCCAGGTGATCCCGCAGCTCGGGCGGACCGACGGTTGCCTGGGCGGCGAACTGCTGCGCTCGGTGACCGAGGACGGACACCGGGTGCTCGTGGTGAGCCGCTGGCGCGACGAGGCGGCTCTGCGCGGGTACGCGGGGCCGATGTGGCGGATCCGGCCGGTCTGGTCGGAGGGCGAGCTGTGCTACCTCGCGCACCCGCCGGTGGTCACCCACTTCACGTCGATCGCCGCACCCGCCACGCTCTGACCGCACCCGCCGCGCTCCGGCCGCGTTCACTGCCCTCCAGCCGCACCCACTACCCTCCGTACGTGCTCGCCACCCTCCGTAGGTGACCGCCACGTTGCGGGCGCCACCTACCACCCGGCCGCACATTCCCCGCATCCGCGTGAAACAGGCCACAGCGGAAGGCTCTCCCTGGCCTTGCGCGCGTCGTGGCAGAATGACCCCAACAGCAGTGACGTTCAGCGCACTCCGGGGTCGGTGAAAATCCGAACCGGCGGTTACAGTCCGCGACCCGTCCGCAGCCAGCGGCCGGTTGACCAGGTGAAATTCCTGGACCGACGGTTAAAGTCCGGATGGGAGGCGTGCGCGGGCGGACGAAGAGCAGTATCCGTGGTCCCCCGGTGGACCGCGGCCAGGTGAACGGCGGGAGAGGTGTCTCCCGGGCCGGGCGAGCGATCTCCCGGCGGCCTCGGCATCCCGGCGACGGGTCGTGCCGTCGGCTCGCGCGCCGTTGCCCGTCCGTGTCATCTCCCATGCCGCCCCGGAGTCCGCGCCCCCAAGCGCGAGGAGAACCCGGGTGTTCACCGGCATCATCGAAGAGCTCGGCGAGGTCGTGTCGATCGAGGAGATCGGCGACTCCTCGCGAATCCGCCTGCGCGGCCCGGTGGTCTGTACGGGTGCGCGGCACGGCGACTCCATCGCGGTCAACGGCGTCTGCCTGACCGTCGTCGACAGCCCGGACCAACTGGCGGCCGATACGGGCGAGTTCAGCGCCGACGTGATGGCCGAGACGCTGCACCGCTCCAGCCTCGGCGAGTTGAAGCCCGGCTCCCGGGTCAACCTGGAGCGCGCCATGGCGCTCGGCGACCGGCTCGGCGGCCACCTCGTCCAGGGCCATGTCGACGCCACCGGCACGCTGTTGGGCCGCGAGCCCGGCGAGCGCGACGCGGCCGGCGACCTGCGCTGGGAGGTGCTGCGCTTCTCGCTGCCCGGCACCATCTCCCGCTACCTGGTGGAGAAGGGCTCGATCACGGTCGACGGCGTCAGCCTCACCGTGGTGGAAGCCGCCCGGGACAGCTTCACCGTCAGCCTCATCCCCACGACCCTCGCGCTGACCTCGCTCGGCGCCAAGGCCGTCGGCGAGAGCGTCAACCTCGAAGTGGACGTGCTCGCCAAGTACGTCGAGCGACTGCTCGACTCCCGCACCCTTCCCCCGACGATCGCCGGAGAGTCCAAGTGAACTGGCTCAGCGGAGAAGCGTTCACCGCCTTCGGCGAGCACGTGAAGTGGGCCGACATGTTCGGCAACCTGCTCGGCCTGGCCGGGCTGGCCTTCGGCTGGCGCCGCTCGGTCTGGAGCTGGCCGCTCCAACTCCTGTCCGGCGCCGTGCTGATCGCCGCCTACCTCGGGGGCCACGTTCCCGGCCTGATCGGCAAGCAGCTGATCGTGCTCGTCGCCGCCGCCTGGGGCTGGGCCCAGTGGCGGCGGGGCCGCCGGGACACCGGCACGATCGCCGTCCGCTTCGCCACCTGGCCGGAGCGGGCCGCCCTGGTGGTCGGCACCGCGGCCGGCACCGTCGCGCTGGCCTGGCTGTTCACGGCCCACCCCAGCCTGTCCTGGAGCCCCTGGTCGGACGCCTACATCTTCGTCGGCACGCTGGCCGCGATGGTCGCCCAGGCCCGTGGCTGGCTGGAGTTCTGGTTCGCCTGGATCGCCGTCGACGTGGTCGGCGTCCCGCTCGCCTTCAACAACGGCTACCCCTTCTCCGGCCTCACCTACTCGATCTACTTCGTCCTGGTGCTGCTCGGCCTGCGCTCGTGGTGGCTGAGCAGCCGTGAGCCGCGCGTCAACTCCGCCAACGTCCCGCAGGGAGCCACGGTATGACCGAGAACCACACCGCCGACCGCGACCGCGAGGTGGCACCCGAACTCGTCCTCGACCCGGTCGAGCGCGCGATCGCCGACATCGCCCTCGGCCGCGCCGTGATCGTGGTCGACGACGAGGACCGCGAGAACGAGGGCGACATCGTCTTCGCCGCCTCCGCCGCCACCCCGGAGCTGATGGCCTTCACCATCCGCTACAGCTCCGGCGTGATCTGCGCCCCGCTGACCGGCGAGGAGCTGGACCGGCTCAAGCTGCCGCCGATGACCCAGGTCAACGAGGACCGCAAGGGCACCGCGTACACCGTCTCGGTGGACGCCCGGGAGGGGGTCGACACCGGCATCTCCGCCGCCGACCGCGCCCGCACCGTCCGGCTGCTGTCCTCGCCCGGCACCGAGCCCGGCGACCTCACCCGCCCCGGGCACGTGTTCCCGCTGCGCGCGGTGGAGGGCGGCGTGCTGGTGCGCCCCGGCCACACCGAGGCCGCCGTCGACCTGGCCCGGCTCGCCGGGCTGCCGCCGGCCGGTGCGATCGCCGAGGTGGTCAACGACGACGGCACCATGGCCCGGCTGCCCGAGCTGGTCGCCTTCGCCCGCGAGCACGGCCTCGCGATCATCTCCATCGAGGACCTGATCGCCTACCGCCGCCGCACCGAGCTGCACGTCGACCGGGCCGCCGTGACCGCCCTGCCCACCGTCCACGGTGAGTTCACGGCCGTCGGCTACCAGGGCACCATCGACGGCGTCGAGCACATCGCGCTGGTGGCCGGCGGCCTCGGCGCCGACGGCCGGCTGCCCGAGGGCGAGGACGTCGTGGTCCGGGTCCACTCCGAGTGCCTGACCGGCGACGTCTTCGGCTCGCTGCGCTGCGACTGCGGCCCGCAGCTGGAGGCCTCGCTGCACAAGGTCTCCGAGTCCGGCCGCGGCGTGGTGCTCTACCTGCGCGGCCACGAGGGCCGGGGGATCGGCCTGGCCCACAAGCTGCGCGCCTACGAACTCCAGGAGCAGGGGCGCGACACCGTCGACGCCAATCTCGACCTCGGCCTGCCGGCCGACGCCCGCGACTACAGCATCGCGGCGCAGATGCTGGTGGACCTCGGGGTCCGCTCGCTCATCCTGCTCACCAACAACCCGGAGAAGCTCACCGCGCTCACCGAGCACGGCCTCAAGGTCAAGGGGCGCGAAGCGGTCGAGATCGCGCCGGGTGAGCACAACCTGCGCTACCTGCGCACCAAGCGCGACCGGATGGGCCACGACCTGCCCGGCCTCGACTCCTGAACCCACCCCGCGCCCCACGCACCGCGCCCACGCCCCACGCACCACCACGACGGACAGGAAGAACGAACATGAGCGGCCACGGAGCCCCCGAGCTGACCATCGACGGCGCCGCCGACCTCAAGGTCGCCGTCGTCGCCGCCCAGTGGCACGACGTTGTGATGAACGGCCTGCTGGACGGCGCCCACCGGGCGCTCAAGGAACTGGGCGTCACCGAGCCGACCGTGCTGCGCGTCCCCGGCACCTTCGAGCTGCCGGTCGCCGCCAAGCGCCTCGCCGACCACGGCTACGACGCGGTCGTCGCCCTCGGCGTGGTGATCCGCGGCGGCACCCCGCACTTCGACTACGTCTGCCAGGCGGCCACCGCCGGCCTCACTCAGGTGAGCGTCGACACCGGCGTCCCGGTCGGCTTCGGCGTGCTGACCTGCGACAACGAGGAGCAGGCGCTCGACCGCGCCGGCCTGCCCGGCTCCGCGGAGGACAAGGGCCACGAGGCCGTCACCGCCGCCGTCGCGACCGCCGCGGTGCTGCGCGCCGCGCTCTGAGCGCACCGCCCCGACCCGGACCGGGGGCGGCCCACCGTCGGTCCCCCGGGCGGGGCCTGGGGCGTATAAACAAAAACCACCCCCCGATACCCCCAGGGGTGGGGGTT
>NZ_JBHWIR010000074.1:33633-34999 GCF_042731835.1 Kitasatospora sp. NPDC059817
TCCAACGGACTGTCCACGGTCCGGGACCGTTTACCGCCGGTCAGCCCGCACGCCGTAAGGTGAGTCCCATCATGGCTTCGAAGACATTCGAGGAGCTCTTCGCCGAGCTCCAGCAGAAGGCCGCCACCGGCGACCCCTCGTCCTCCCGTACCGCGCAGCTCGCCCAGCAGGGCGTCCATGCGATCGGCAAGAAGGTCGTCGAGGAGGCCGCCGAAGTCTGGATGGCCGCCGAGTTCCAGACGGACGAGCAGACCGCCGAGGAGATCTCACAGCTCCTGTACCACGTTCAGGTGATGATGATCGCCCGCGGGCTGACGCTCGACGACGTCTACAAGTACCTCTAAACCCGAACCGCACGCCCCTCCCCACAGGTAAGGAACCAACCTCCCATGCTGCGCATCGCCGTCCCCAACAAGGGTTCGCTCTCGGGTCCCGCGGCGGAGATGCTCCATGAGGCCGGCTACCGCCAGCGGAAGGACCCCAAGGAGCTCGTCCTCGTCGACCCGAACAACGAGGTCGAGTTCTTCTTCCTGCGCCCGCGCGACATCGCCGTCTACGTCGGCTCCGGCCGCTTGGACGTCGGCATCACCGGCCGTGACCTGCTGCTGGACTCGCACTCCAACGCCGAGGAGGTGCTCGCGCTCGGCTTCGCCGCGTCGACCTTCCGCTTCGCCCGCCCCGAAGGCGTCGCCGTCGAGGACGTCAAGGGCCTGGAGGGCCTGCGGATCGCGACCTCCTACACCGGCCTGGTCGAGCAGCACCTCGCCGACCACGGCGTGAAGGCGACCGTCACCAAGCTGGACGGCGCGGTGGAGACCGCGGTGCAGCTGGGCGTCGCCGACGTGATCGCCGACGTGGTGGAGACCGGCACCAGCCTGCGCAACGCCGGCCTGGAGGTGTTCGGCGAGCCGATCCTGATCTCGGACGCCGTGGTGATCCGCCCCAAGGGCGCGGGCGAGGACACCCGGGTGGACCAGTTCCTGCGCCGCCTCCAGGGTGTGCTGGTGGCCCGCCGCTACGTGCTGATGGACTACGACATCCGCGCCGAGAAGGTCGGTGCCGCCGTGGCGCTCACCCCCGGCCTGGAGTCGCCGACCGTCTCCCCGCTGCACACCGAGGGCTGGGTGGCGGTGCGCTCGATGGTGCTCCGCAAGGAGGCCCAGCAGATCATGGACGACCTGTGGGCCATCGGCGCCCGGGCCATCCTGGTCACCAACATCCACGCCTGCCGCCTCTGACCGGCGCGGCGGCGACCTCGCCCGCCGTGGTGCGGGTAAGGAACGGTTGAATGGGGCGGGGACGCTGTACGGCGTCCCCGCCCGTCGTCTGGAACCGACGTGCGGTACAGCGCTGGGGCCGGAGACGT
>NZ_JBHWIR010000074.1:35009-35827 GCF_042731835.1 Kitasatospora sp. NPDC059817
ATACTTTTAAAAAACCAACCCCCCGGGCCGCTTCGCGCGGGCGGGGGGCCCCCCCCCCCGGCGGGGGGGGGGTATTGCACGTTTTTTTGGGGGGGGGCCGGCGCCGGGGCCCCCCCCCCCTTCGTCTGGAACCGTCGTCCGGAACAGCCCTTCGTCCGGATCCGTCCGTTGCCCGGAACCGTCGTTCCCGGGAACGACCGTTCCCCCGAACCACCCCACCGGAGACCCCACGTGTCCACGCCGCCCGTCGAGTTCCCCGTCACCTGGGCGCCGCGCCGCACCCGCGCCGTGCTGCTGCCGGTCTGCGCGCTGCTGGTGGTGCTGTTCGCCGTGATGGCCGTGGTGCTCCCGGAGAACTGGCAGCTCAACGACCGGATCATGATGGCGGGCAGCGGCGTGCTGTTCGCGTGCGTGGGCCTGATGCTGGCCCGCCCCCGGGTGAGCGCCGACGCGCAGGGCGTGACGGTGGTCAACTTCGTCCGCAGCCGCCGGCTCACCTGGGCCGAGATCGTCCGGGTCAACTTCCGCCAGGGCGACCCGTGGGCCACCCTCGACCTGGCCGACGGCACCTCGCTCGCCGCGGTCGGCATCCAGTCCGGTGTCGGCAAGGACCAGGCGATCGCGCAGGCCCGTGCCCTGCGCGACCTGGTCGAGCACCACGCCAGGGCCTGAGCCCCGCGCCACCGCCGCCGCCGGTCGGCGCCCGCCCGCTTCACACCGGCACCGCCCGCCCGCCGACGCCCCGCCGCCACCCCACCCGACACCCCCCCCGGCCCCCCCCCGCGCGCGCCCGCCCGCCCCCGCCCCCGCCCCCCCCC
>NZ_JBHWIR010000075.1:0-31504 GCF_042731835.1 Kitasatospora sp. NPDC059817
TTTTATAGAGAGCCGGCCACACCCGATATTACCCTTTGTTTGGTGGGGGCAGGGGCCGGTGTTTTATACGCAAGCCACGCGGGGGGGCGGGGCGCCCGGCCGCGCGCCCCCCGCCGCTGGCCGGGCCGCGGAGGCCGCTCAGAGGGCGGTGAAGGCCGCCCGCAGCGCGACCAACTCTGCCCGGACGGCCGCCAGTGCGGCTTCCCAGGCGGCCTACGCAGCCGCAGGCGCGGCGCAGGCCGCGACCGCCGCCCGCAGCGCGGCAGCCGGCGCGGCGTTGGACCGTTCCAATGCGGACCTCGCCGCGCGGGCCGCTACGGCGGCCGAGACCGCGGCGAACGAGGCTGCCACGGCCGCGGGCTCGCTCACCCAGGCCAACGCCGCTGCCGCCGCCAGCCAGCAGGCCGCCGATTCCGCGATCAGCGCGGGCGGCAACGCTGCGGCGGCCGCAGAGTCGGCAGACCAGGCCGGCGGCTTCGCCTCCGCGGCGAGCGCCCAATCGGCGCGGGCCAAGGCCGCCGCCGCCGCGACCCGCCGCCAGGCTCAGGAGGCGACCCGCGCCGCGACCGCCGCCAGGTCGCTGGCCGGTGAGGCCGCGCAGGCAGCTGCCGCCGTCAAGGCCCTCGCAGACTCGGCGGCTACCCACGCCCGCAACGCCGCAGCCGCTGCCCGGGACGCGGCCCAGCACGCGGGAGAGGCTGCGCAGGCCGCCGAGCGGGCCAAGGCCCACGCCGACGCCGCGGTGACGGCCGCCCAGATGGCCAAGAACGCCGTCGACAAGGCCAACCAGGTCCATGACCTCGCCCAGCGCGCCGAGGACGAGGACCGTACGGCCCGCACCGCCACCGCAGTGGAGAAGGCGCGTACCGCCAAGGCCGCCTACGACGACAACCAGACCGCGATCGGCGAGGCCGTCCAGCAACTGCGCCGCGTCAAGGACGACGCCGACCGCCTCGCCACCGCGCTCACCCGGCCCAACCCGGACACCGCGGGCATCGCCACCGACGGGCGCAAGCTCGCCGTCATGTCGATCAAGATCGCTGGCCCATGGGAGAACGCCGCCGCAGAGGTCGCGCTGTCCGGCGATGACACGGCCGTGCTGGACTTCGTGCGCACCGCACGGAGCCAGGCGATTGCCCTCGACGACCGAGCCCGGGTGTCCAGCCTCGCCATCGGCTCCGAACTACCGGCCGTGCGCGCCGCAGCGACCGAGGCCCTCAAGGGCGACGCGAACGCGGTCGGCCTCTTCTTGACCACTGGTCAATACCAGGCTGCCGTCCCGGACTTTCAGGTCAGCGTCGCCAACATCGTCAGCGAGGGCGGCCCCGGCGTCCAGGCAGCCGGACGCGCCGCGCTGAACGGAAACGCCAACGCCCTCCGCGATTTCCTCAACAACGGCCGCTACCAGGCTCAGCTCTCCGACAACCAGGTCAAGGCTGCAGCTCTGCTCCAGTCCGGCGGCAAAGAGGTCAAGGCCGCCGCCCAGGTAGCGCTCGAAGGGCCGCCCGAGGTCCTGCGCGCGTTCATCGCCACCGGACAGTACACCGCCGCGCGCAAGGACGCCCTGGCTGCGACCTACCAGGCTGAGATCCAGCGGATGATCGTCGAGGCATCGGCCGTCACGGCCTATGCCCAGCAGAGCGCCGCCGAAGCCGTCCAGGCCGCCGCCGTCGCCCGGGACGCGGCCGGCGACGCCAAAACCGCCTCAGAACAGGCCAAGGCCGCCGCCGACCAGGCCGCCGGCTACTCGGCCGACGCCCGCACCAAGGCCGCCGCAGCCGCCGCCAGCGCGCAGAAGGCCGCCGAATCAGCCAAGACCGCCACGGCCGCCGAGACCTCGGCCCGGCACTCCGCCGCGTCCGCCGCGTACTCGGCACAGCGAGCCCAGGTCTCGGCCGACATGGCGAACTCCTCCGCACAGGGCGCCTACGCGGCGGCCGCCCAGGCCCAGGCCGACGCCCAGGCGGCCGGGCAGGATGCGGAGACGGCCGCCCAGGCTGCGATCAACGCCTTCCTGACCTACACGGCGAAGGACACCGCGGAGAAGGAAGCGGCCCGGCAGGCTGCCGAGGCCGCCGCCGCCGACGCCGAGATCAAGGCCTACAACGAGCAGGAGCAAAAGGACGACATCGCCGCTTTGGAGGCCGAACTCCGCAAGCAGGCCGATGACGACAGCTCAGGATGGCTGAAGGACCTCGCCTTCGACATCACCCACGGCCTGCTGGACCTCGTCTCGATGGCCCCCGGCGTGGGTACCCCGGCAGCGCTGGCCAACTGCGGCATCTACGCCCTGCAGAAGGACGTCGAGAACGCAATCCTGGCCTGCATCAGCGCCATCCCGCTGGCCGGGGATGCCGCCGAGGTCGCCAAGCTCGCCAAATGGGCCGAGAAGGTACCCGGCGGCAAGAAGGTCATGGACTTCTTGGAGAAGCTCTTCTCCAAGATCCCCGGTACCTGCCTGCTCAGAAGGAACAGTTTCCCGGCCGGCACCCGTGTGCTGATGGCGGACGGAACGACCCGGCCGATCGAACGGGTGAGGGTAGGCGACCAGGTCCTGGCCACCGACCCGGATCTCGGACGCACGGTAGCCCACGCGGTCAAGGCCACCATCTACACCCCGGATGACCGCGACTTCACCGAACTGGCGGTCGTGGATGGCACCGGTCAGGTCACCACCGTGACCGCCACCGACCACCACCCGTTCTGGTCGGAGAACCGCAAGACCTGGACCGACGCCGCACTGCTCGAGACCGGCGACTCGCTGCGCAACGACCGGGGACAACAGGTCCGGATCTCCGGCGTCCGGCACTGGAGTACCGTCCAGGCGGCGTACAACCTGACTGTCGACGAGATCCACACCTACTATGTGCTGGCAGGCAGCACCCCGGTTCTCGTCCACAACGCGGACGGCGAGCCGAGTGCGGACGACAAGAAGTTCGCCAGGCAGGTCAAGCTCCCAGCGGACAACCCGGCCGTCCGGAACCGGACGATGACGGTCGCGGACTACATCGCGAAGTTCCGGCAGGGCCGCGTCCGGAGCGAGATCGGGCAGAAGTACCTGAACATGACGGTGGCAGATGCCCTCAAGCAGGCGATGACAGACAAGGACTCGCAGGCCAGGAAGCTGCTGGTCACTGAGCGGTTCGACAGAAACAGCAACTACAGGGGAAAATGCAATTGAACCCACCCGTCATCGGACCGGTCACCGGCCAATCGGATTCCTGGTTCTCCTGCCGCGTCAGATTCGCTCACCTGGCCACCAGTAGCGAGTCGCTGCTCCTGCGGACGTCCGTCTACCTATTCATCGCGGACAGCTACGAGAGCGCCCACCCGCGCGCCCTGGAGATCGGCCGGCGCGAGGAACAGGTGTACCCCAACGGGGCCGGAGGAATGACCCGGATCGCCATGGTTGAGATCGAGGCGATCGATCAATTGGACGAGATCGAGGACGGCATCGAGGTCGCTTGCCTCTGGTCGGACGAAATCGAGCCCTCCCCGTACACGTGGGACCAGGAGTTCCATCCGGAAAAGTCCAAACCCTGGAACACTCTCTGAAGCTTGTTCTTCGTGGTCCGGCCTCGAATGATGTCTCGAACGGGGTCGTTCGTCCGGGAGTGTGTCGGACGTGGACACGGTCTTCGTCTGATCCTGTGCGCCACGTCCGCGATGTCCACGGGCCCGAGCAACCACCCGATGCAGCGGGAAAATGGAGACCCTAGACCCGAGCGAGGAGCCGACGGCCCCTACCGGCACAGCTTCGGAGGACTCGGAGGAGGAAGGGAGGCTTCTTCCGGTCACGGGCAGCGCCAATGGCGACGTGGTCTCCTGGCTCTGCGACAGCCAGGAACCGGACAGCTGGGATGTCGTCGTTTTCAAGCGCCAGCCCCGTTACGAGGGGGAACGCTGGGTCCGATTCGAGGCGGGCTTCGGCGATTTCCTCCTCGGCACACTCGGTGGCACGCTGCCGAACCCGTTCAGCGACAGAGGCTTCGCCGAGCCCCCGCACGCCTACCGCAACTGGCGGCAGCCGCTGTGACTCGCACGGTATTTACCGAGGCGGACAAGGACATCGCGGAGCGGGAGGCAACGGAGCAACTGGCCACCGTCTGCCCCAACGAGGCGCTGACTGTGGTCGTCGCCGAGGGGGGGGCTGCCCACGTTGCCCGCCACTGCCTCGGCGCGCTCGGCGAGTTCGGATGTGTTCAAAGTCGCGGCCACAGACCAATGGCGGATCACTCCCCGGGTTCGACCCACTGCGACCGCCAGGCCGGCGGGTCGAACGGGTCGGCGAAGTACTGCGTCTCCCTCACCACGCGCCCTGCCGAGAACTCCATGATGCTCACCGTCTGGGTGGGTTTGCCGTCATAGGTGAGCACGAATTCGGTGACCCAGAGGTCGCCGGTTCCGAGGATCCTGCGCACGGTGAAGGTCCGGACCGCGGGATGTTGGGTGCGCAGTGCCTGGATGTTGCTCCTGCCGCGGATGATCTCGCCGGACTGCGGGTACTCGACGATGACGTCGTCGGCGTAGATGTCGTGTTCCGCGTCCGCGTCACCGCTGTTCGATGCGGCCCAGTGCCGATCCAGCAGGGCCCGGGCAACCCTCGCTTCCACCGTCATGGCCCTTTCGCTCGGAACACCACGTGCCCGATGTCCTGCGACGCGGGCGCGTGCCTGGGCCGGATCGCTCCAGGGCTGGTCACTTGAGGATCTCCAGCATCCGGTTCCCGAGGACCGCGGCCGAGGCCGGGTTCTGTCCGGTCACCAGGTTGCGGTCCTCGACCATGTAGGGCTCCCAGACCGGACCGCGGCTGAAGTTGACCCCGACCTTCGCCTTCACGTCGGTCTCCAGCAGCCACGGCACCCTGGAGGCGAGTCCGACGCCGTCCTCCTCCTCGTCGGTGAAGCAGGTGATGTGGTAGCCCTTGAACGGCGACTCACCGTGGATCCTGGTGGCCAGCATCGCGGCGGGACCGTGGCAGACGATGAACAGCGGCTTGCCCGAGGCCAGTTGCCGGGTCAGCAGCCGCCCCACGTCGGCGTCCCACGCCAGGTCCGCCATCGGGCCGTGACCGCCCGGCAGGTAGACCGCGTCGTAGTCCTCCAGGCGCACGTCCGACAGCTGCAGCGGTCGACGCAGCACCTCCGCGGAACGGATGATGGCCTCCAGTTCCAGGGCGCTGTCGTTTCCGCCGACCATCTCGGGGCGCAGGCTCATCATGTCGACGGTCGGCGTCACACCGTTCGGCGTCGCGACGACGACCTCGTGACCGGCGTCCGTGAGGATCTTGTACGGGTTCGCGAACTCCTCGGCCCAGTAGCCGGTCGCGTGCCGCGTGCCGTCCTTCAACACCCAGTAGGTGGCTCCGCTGACGATGAAAAGCACTTTTGCCATGGCAGAAATCCCCTCTCGGACGCATGCCAGGAGCGGGTTCGGCGGGATGCCCCACGCAACCACGCTAGGCAGCTGCGCCGACCGCGCGCAACCCGGTGCTCCGTCGGCGCTCTGGCACACGTATCGCGCCGCCGACGGTGGCGCCCCCGGCCACGGACGTGTCTGGTCACATGTCCAGGACCACGTCGGCCGGGGGCATCGAGCAGCAGATGAGCGCGCTTCCCGTGGCGGGGGGCTCCAGGGGCTGCGGGGCGTACTCGACGTGGCCGGAGAGGAGCGCGGTCTCGCAGGTGTGGCAGATTCCGGTGCGGCAGGACCAGCGCACGGGCACGTCGCACGCCTCGGCGAGTTCGAGCAGCGTCCCGTAGTCGGGGTGCCAGGGGACGACCAGCCCGCTGCGCGCGAAGGCTACGGACGGTCCCGGGCGGCCGGCGGGAGGAGCGGCCGGCTGGTGCGGTGCCCGGGCGGGTCCGGTCACCACGCCGGGGGTGAGACCGGAGGTGGCCCCGAAGACCTCGGTGTGGATCCGGGAGGACAGCAGGCCGCAGGCCTGAAGGGCTCCGGTCATGTCCCGCATGAACGCGCTCGGCCCGCAGATGTAGGCGTCGGCGTCCGGGGGCGGCTCCAGGCCGCGGATCCGCTCGGGACTGAACCGCCCACTGACCGCGTAGTCGACGCCCGGGCGGTCGGCGCCGGACGGGCGGCTGTAGGAGACGAACGACCGGCCTGCGGGCAGCTGGGAGAGCAGTGCGCGCACTTCGCCGGCGAACGGGTGGTTCTCGCCGTCCCGGGCCGCGTGCAGCCACCACACCGCGCGCTGCGAGTGTTCTGCGGCCAGGGCGTGCAGCATGGCCAGGACCGGGGTGGCGCCGACACCGGCGGACAGCAGCAGGACCGGAGTGTCCGCGTCCGCGAGCAGGAACGTGCCGCGCGGAGCGGCGACATCGAGGACCTCACCCACCGTCACGTGCTGACGCAGGTAGGTGCTGGCGACGCCGTTTGGCTCCTGCTTGACACTGATGCGGTACGTCTCGGCGCCCGGTCGGCCGGAGAGCGAGTAGTTGCGGATGACCGGGGAGGCCTCCGGGTCCGGCCGCAGGCGGACCGTGAGGAACTGCCCCGGCAGAGCGGCGGGAAGCGGCTCGCCGTCGACCGCCGCCAGAGTGAGCGAGAAGATGTCCGAGCTCTCCGGCTCGATGCGGGAGACTTCGAGCCGACGGAACCCGGGCCAGGCCGGCGGCGGGCTGCTGGTGGTCAGCCCGCGGTTTCCGCCTGCGGCACCGGAGCCGCGGTCCGCATCGTCGAGCAGGGCCCGCAGCGACGTCTTCCAGCCGGGGCTCAACGCGCTGATGCGCAGGGCCCGTTCGAGCTGTGGCCGGGCGTGGCCGGGCAGGTAGAGCAGCGCGTCGATCTCCGCGACGGTCATCTCCTCGGGGCCCGAGGCGATCTTCACGATCTCGTCGCCCGCCCGCACCGGCCCTTCGGTCAGCACCCGCATGTAGAAGCCCGGGCGGCGATGGGACACCAGCAGGGCGGCCATCTGCGGCTCGCCGAGCCGCAGCCCCACGCGGTAGCACGTCACACGGGGTTGGGTGACCTCGAAGACCGCACCGCCGATCCCGTAGCGGTCACCGATGCACACCTCGTCGTCGGCGAGTCCGTCCACGGTGAGGTTCTCGCCGAACTGGCCGTACGTGAAGTCGTCCCGCTTCAGGTGCTCCTGCCAATGGCGGTAGGAACTCAACTGGTAGACCAGCACGGCGCGTTGCTCGCCGCCGTGCCCGGCGAGGTCGCCCTGCCCGTCGCCGTCCAGGTTGAGTCGGCGCGCCATCACGGGCCCGGCGACGGGGTACTTCCAGATGCCGGTGCGGGTGGTCCTGCCCTGCCAGGGGACGTCCTTGGGCATGCCGACGTTCACGGCGATCAGAACGGCCATGACCTGTGCTCCTCCCGCACTCGACAGGCCGGTGCCTGCCTCCAGGGTCGTACGGCCGGCCGTCGGCCGCACCCGAAGAGCTCCGCGCGGCGCCGGGGCGCGACGCCGAGTAGAGTGAAAACCGGTGGGCGCCGTCGCCGGACGCGTACCGCAGGCGCGGGTACGCCGCCGCCGTCGAGGCGATCATGAACCTCGACGATCATGCACCTCGAACAGGCCTCGTTCGTCACCGGCGAGATCCTGTGCGTCGACGGCGGCCAGAGCGCCGGCTTCTGGAAGAACCGGGATCGGGAGCGATCGACCTATGCGCACGCGCAAGCAGCTGACCCCGCTCGGCGCTGTCGGTGCGGGCCTGGCGGCGGGAGCGGTCGGCACCGTCTGCATGGACGCCGTGAGGTTCCTGCGCCAGCGCCGGGCCGGCGGCGAACACAACGCCCTGCACTGGGAGTTCGCCCCGGTCCGCACCTGGCAGGAGGCGCCGGACCCCGGGCAGGTCGGGAAGCGCCTGGTCGAGGCCTTCACCCGGCGCGAGCTGCCGGACAGCGCGGCGTTCCCCGTCAGCACGTTGATGCACTGGTCTTACGGAGTGGGCAACGCGGCCTTCTACGGCGCCGTCAGCGCCTCGCTGCGCAAACCCCACGTCCTGTACGGGCTCCCGTACGGTGCGCTCGTGTGGCTCAGCGGATACGTGGTGCTTCCGATCGCGGGACTCTACAAACCCATCTGGACATACGACGCCAAGACGCTGGGTGATGATCTGACCGCCCACCTCGCCTACGGCCTCGGTACGAGCAGCGCTTTCTGGCTGCTGAGCAGGGTTCCCGTGTTCTCACGACGGCTGTAGTTCGCGATCCGGCTGGTGCTGGCGCACTCCGCCACACTGCGGAGCCGGCCGCTCCGTGCCGCTGGTGCTACCCGTTGAACCGGGTCCGTCCCGCCATGAGCGGTTCGGGTGAGCCGGAACCGGCCCTTCGGCCGTAGTCCAGGGTGGCGGCACAAGCCGCTCGAAGAACCTCGTGCGATCAGCCTGGAAGCCCGAATGAGATGACTCGACATGACACTGCCCGCAGGCCTCTGGCGACGCCCAGCCGGAAAGTGCCCGGCGGCGATGAGACTGGTGGGGCAGCCGAGGCATGGAGTGACGCCACGCTGGTTGGGCGTAGGGGGTCCCGGGCAGCGATCGCTGAATGTCCCCGAGGAGTAGCGGGAGACGACTCTTCGGACTCTTCCGGTGGACATGAAATGGTGGAGTGGGACTGTGCGGCGGCAATTCGATCCGTTGGTGGGAACAGGGAACGAGCGGCACTGGCACTCGCAGATGGTTCATGAGGGACTGCTCTTTCCGCGGATCTACGGGGAGCGCACGCTGTACTCCGAACTCGCGCAGCGGCCCGGACGGATCGGGGAGATGCAGCGCGAGCGGCTGACAGCGGTGCTCCGGCACGCCGTCGATGCGGTCCCGGCGTACCGGCGGACCGGGATCACGGTCGACGGCGGGGCGGATCCGTGGCGGGTACTGTCCGCCTTCCCGTTGGTGGGCAAGCGTCAGCTTGCCGAGGGCATGATCGACCACTGCGACGACGACATCGACCCGGCGGTGTGCAGGGTCCTGGAAACGTCGGGGACCAGTGGTGTGCCGTTGCGGATGATCCGCCATGACGACGCGTTCGTCCACGAGTGGGCCACCGCGCTCGTCCGGAACGAGCGAGCGGGGCTGGCGTTCGACCGAAAGGTGCTGATGCCGTGTCTCGCGCGACTCGACCACTGGTTCGAGTACACCTCTCCCGGGATGGGGTTCTCGCGCGTTGCGCAGTTCGGCACGGCCGGACGCACGGCACCCGACCGTGCCGGGTTCGCCGACCGGGCGAGGGGCTTCCGCCCCGACGTGCTGACGGGGTCTCCGCGTAACCTCATGGACTTCATGGGGCTGCTGGGGCAGCACGGCGGCCGCCTGCCGTCGGTGCGGTCCGTCGTGTCGTGCGGGGAGCTTCTCGTCCCCGCCGCTCGGGAGGCACTCGCGGACTTCTTCGGGCTGACGGTGACCGACATGTACGCGATGAAGGAAGTCGGCACCATCGCGGTGCAGTGTGCGCTGGGCTCCTACCACATCGAGTCGGAGCGGCTGTGGCTGGAGGTCGTCGACGACGATGGTGTGCCGGTGCCGGAGGGCAGTGTCGGGGAGGTCGTGATCACCGATCTGACCAATCTGGCGATGCCCCTCATCCGCTACCGGACGGGGGACTTCGGCTCGCTGGCAGGGGCGCCGTGCGCGTGTGGCCTCCCGCACAAGGTGATGGACTTGGTGGAGGGGCGGAACCCGGGGGAGCTTCGCCGGCCGGACGGGACGGCGGTCCCCGTGCTCTGGGCCGTCCGGGCTGTCCGCCGCCACCCGGTCCGCCGCTACCAAGTCGTGCAGGAGGCCGACTTCTCCGTGTCCGTGCTGGTCTCGCCCGCTCCTGCGTTCACCGCTGCGGACGCGACGGAGCTGACCCGCAGTCTCGCGGACGTCCTCGGCACGGACGTCCGGTGCCGGGTGCGGGAAGTCGACGACGGCGACTTCCACAGCACCGGCCGGCGCAAGGACGTCGACTTCGTGAGCTTCCTCCCCGACGTCGCCGACAGCCCGGGCAGGCTCTGAGCCTGGGCAACGAAGGCGGCAGCAGTGACAGGGGAGGCCCGTTGTCCGATTCCGAGAGGAGGTGACCAACATGACCAAGGAGGAGCGCATCGCGCAGATCCAGCAGTTCTTTCGTGCCGACGGCGTGATCTAGCCGGTCGCCCGGCGACCCGCACGGGGAAGCCGGATTCCACCCCCGGGCCGGTACCGCGCCGGCCCGGGGATCGTGGACGGGCGCATGTGATGAATCCGAGATACCACGAGGTGACGTGTAATGGGGTTGTCGTGAGGCCGTGTCAGCCGGACGGGGAAGTCCTGCGAGTGGAGAACCTTCGCAGGGCATTTCCCGGAACCCCGCCTGTCGAGGCGCTGCGTGGCGTCAGTTTCACGGTGCGTGCCGGGGAGATCGTCGGACTGCTCGGAGACAACGGTGCGGGCAAGACCACGCTCTTGAAGATCCTCTCGACGCTGCTCCTCCCGTCAGCGGGCGGGGCCGCGGTCTGCGGTGCCGACCTGGCCGGGCAGGCACGCCGGGCACGCCGTCACATCGGTGTCGTCTTCGGCGGAGACCGGGGGTTGTACCCCCGGCTCTCGGCCTTGGACAACATCATGTTCTTCGGCGGCCTGTCCGGCCCGTACCGCCACCTGCGCGACCGCTCGCTGGCGGCCCTGGAGGAGGTCGGGCTCGCCGAACGGGCCGAGAGCCGGGTCGAGACGTTCTCCAAAGGCATGCGGCAACGCCTCCACCTGGCTGTGGGAATGCTGAACCAGCCGTGCCTGCTCATGCTGGACGAGCCGACGATCGGCCTGGACCTCCTGGAGGGGGAGCGAGTCCGCGAGGCCGTCGCGCGGCTCGCCGGCACGGGCACGGCGGTGCTCCTCACCAGTCACTACCCGACCGACATCGACCGCCTGGCGGGCCGAGTCGTGCTGCTCGAATCCGGCTCGGTCTCCCACGACCTGCCCGTCAACGAGTTCCGGCGGCAGGCGGGTTTCACTGCGGAGGTGAGCTTGTCCGGCCCAGGCGTCGCGCCGCGTGACGCTGCCGAACTCCTGGCCAACGCGTCCGTGCGGATCCAGCAGGACGAGGACGGCTGGAGACTTGCCTTCCAGGTCGGAGCCTGGGACGCGGACGTGCTCGCCCGACTGGCCGAGGTCGTACGACGGCATCCGGTGACGGACATCGATGTCGCCTCGCCCGGTGTCGAGGCCGTGATACGACGACTGGCCGTGAATCGTGGGTGACGCCCTGCGTGCCGCGCGGACGGAAGCGTGGGCGGTGTGGCGCGCGGCCGTGCTTCAGATCAGGGAGACCGGCCGGGTCAGAACGGCGATGGTCGTCTCGGTGATCCAGCCGGTGGTCCTCCTGGCCGTAGTCTCCCGGGGAACCGCGAGTACCGACTCCGGACAGGCGACCGAGGTCGTGTTCGGTTGCGTGATGATCGGCCTGTGGTCGTCCACCCTGTGGGGCGCGGGAACGCTACTGCGCCGTGAGGCGGCCCAGGGAACCCTCGCGGCACTGCTGGTTCGCCCTGTTTCCCTGCTGTCCGTCCTTCTCGGCAAGACGCTCGGGGTTGCTGCGGCGGGACTGGTGCGCACGCTGGCCGCGGTGGTTGTCGCCGTGCCCGTCCTCGGGCTGCACCCACAGCTTCCCCGGCCGTCGGCGGCCGTACTCGTCACTGTCGCGGCCGTCGCCTCCGCAGCAGCCATGGGGCTCCTCCTGAGCTGCGTCGTCCTTCTGTCCCGAGCGGGGCTGCGCATCATCGAGGCCCTCGGCTACCCGGTCTTCGTTCTCGGCGGCATCGTCATCCCGCCGGATCTCCTCGCTCCGGTGCTGCGCTGGCCGGCCCAGGCCGTCAGCCTGCACCATCTGGCCGAGCTGGTGCACGATGCCGCCCACGGCCGGGCGCCTGCCTCCGTTCACCTGGCGGGCGTGCTGATCCTGACCGTGCTCTACCTCGCCTGTGGGGTGTACGCGTTCAATGCTGTGCTGCGGCGCGGCCGAGTCAAGGGGACCCTTGAGCTTGCCTGAATCCGTCCGAAGTGCGCTCACCGTCGGCCTGCGGATCTGCCGTCTCTCGGGGAAGGACTACCGGGTCGCCTCAGCCGGCTTGGCGGCGTCGTCCAGCGTGGCGATTCGGACGGTCTTCCAGGTCGCCTTCTTCACCCTCCTCGGGCAACTCGCTGGCGGAGCCACCGGACGTGCGTACGCGTTCGTCGGAGCCGTCGTCTTCGCTCCGGTCGCAGCGGTCACCAGCCACGTGTCCACTGTGGTGACCGCCGAAGTCCCCCAAGGGACCATGTACCGGCTGCGCCTCGGGAACGTCCCCCTGCTCGCCGTCATGCTCCTGCGGTCGTGGGTGTACGTCGCCGAAGGGCTCGCCATGTCACTCGTGGCCCTGGTTGTCCTTGGGCCCACCATGCTCGGCTGGCGCGCGACGGCCGACGTCGCGGCTGCGTATCCCCTCGTTCTCCTCACCACGATGGGCTGTCTCTGCACAGGAATGCTCTGCTGCGCGCTCGTTCTCCTCGGCCTGGACGAGGGAATGGCCGTCAATTTCGTCGGCTACCTCATACTGCTCTGCGGCGGCGTGGTCGTTCCTGTTGATCCGGACGGAATCCTTCACCTGATCGGCCAGGCGCTACCCCTGGGCGCCGGCCTGAACGCGGTGCGGATCGGTACGACGGGTCAGGTATGGGGGGCGGTGGCACACGAGGTGGCCGTAGCAGCGTCGTGGCTTCTCCTGACCGGCGTCCTCCTCCGGTATCAGGCCCGACGTGTCCGTCATGGCTCCGCACCCGAGTCGGTGTGACCGCGCACCCACCGGCTGCATCCTCCCCCTCAACTCCCCTTCCGGAGGCACTTCATGGCTCCATCGGGCCAAGAACACATCCGCGCCCTCGTCCAGGCGCTGCACCACCTCGACACCGATGTCCTGGACCGCTGGGGTCGGATCCTCGCCCCCGCCCTGGCTGCCGGGAGGCGACTGCTGGTCGCGGGCAACGGCGGGTCAGCAGCCGAGGCCCAGCACCTGACGGCCGAACTGGTCGGCCGGTTCCGCGCCGAGCGCGCCCCGCTCTCCGCGATTGCGCTGCACGCCGACTCCTCATCGGTCACCGCCATAGCCAACGACTACGGGCCCGAGGAGGTCTTCGCCCGGCAGGTCCGTGCACACGGGCGCCCTGGCGACGTCCTGCTCCTCCTCTCCACCTCCGGTACCAGTCCCAACGTGCTCGCCGCCGCCCGCGCCGGCCGGGAAGCAGGCCTCACCGTATGGGCCTTGACCGGCCCCGGCCCGAACCCCCTCTCCGACGTGAGCGACGAGGCGGTGTCCGTGGACGCCGCCCAAGCCGCCACCGTCCAGGAATGCCACCTGGTCGCCGTACACCTGCTGTGTGCCGGCATCGACACCCACCTCACCGGACCCGCTCCCTCCGCCGACACACAACCGGACGGCCCGCGTCGACTGGTGGTGGTCGGCGACGTCCTGCTGGACCGCGACATCACCGGGACCGCAGACCGCCTCTCCCCGGAAGCCCCCGTCCCCGTCGTCTCCGGCACCCAGACCGACAACCGGCCGGGCGGCGCCGGGCTGGCAGCCGTCCTCGCCGCCCGGACCCCCGGCTGGCGCGTCACCCTCGTCTGCGGTACCGGACACGACGAATCCGGGGCGCAGGTACGCGCCCTGCTGGGCGAAGCCGGGATCGAGGTCATTGATCTGGCAACCGGCGGGACCACCCCGATCAAGACCCGCATCCGCACCGCCGACCGCACTGTGCTCCGGCTCGACACGGACACCTGCCCACTTCCACTCGGACCGTTGCCAGAACTGGCGCATGCCCGGCTGGCCACCGCCGAGGGAGTCCTGGTGTGCGACTACGGGCGCGGCATCACCTCCCACCCGGAACTCCGCCAAGCCCTCACCTCTGCCGCAGCCGGCCGTTCACTGGTGTGGGACCCGCACCCCAGAGGCACAGCGCCGGTTCCCGGCACCGCCCTGGCCGTCCCGAACGCCGAGGAGGCATTCGCCTTCAGCGGACACACCGGACCTCGCGACCTGGCGGGCGACACGGCCCGCGCCGTCCGACTGCTGGCCATCTGGCCCGTGAAGCAGCTGGCGATCACACGCGGCCGCAACGGCGCGGTCCTGGTCACGAATCCCGACGGCCACCCCCTGGCAGTCCCGGCCAGATACGCGGCCGGCGACACCTGCGGAGCCGGCGACCAACTGGCGGTCACCGCAGCTATGACGCTCGCCGCCGAACGGCTGCCCTCCCATGCCGTGGCCGCAGCTGTCGAAGCTGCCACCAGCTACATCGAAGCAGGAGGCCCTGCCTCCCTGGCCGTCGTGCCCGCCCCCTGGTGCACGGGCCCGCTGGAGCGCGCCGCCCGGGTACGCGCGCAGGGCGGCAAGGTCGTCGGGGCGGGCGGCTGTTTCGACCTGCTGCACGCCGGCCACCTCTCCCTGCTCGACCAGGCCCGGCGCCTGGGCGACGTTCTGGTCGTGTGCATCAACAGCGACGCCTCCGTTCGCCGCCTCAAAGGCGAGAGCCGGCCGGTCGTGGGCGAACGCGAACGCGCCATGCTGCTGACAGCCCTGAACTGTGTGGACGGCGTGATCGTCTTCGACGAGGACACCCCCGCAAGGGTGCTGGCCGAGCTCCGCCCGGACATCTGGGTCAAAGGCGGCGACTACGCAGGCCAACGGCTCGCCGAAGCCGACCTCGTCGAAAGCTGGGGAGGAGAAGTCGTCACCGTGCCGTTCCTCGACGGCCACTCCACCACCGGCCGGATTCACCACGTCGCCCAGCGGGCGGGCGTCAGATGATCCTCGGCGGCAGCATCCCGGTCACCGGCACGGTGGTATCCGTCGGCCAGCACACAGTGACGGCCGTGCGACAGAATGACCCGAGGCACAGGCCGCATCCGGAACGGCGCCGGAAGGCCGTGTTCCTCGACCGCGACGGCACCCTGACCGAACCCCGCCACTACCCCTCCCACCCCGCCGAGCTGGTCCTCCAACCAGGCATCGAGGCACCACTGCTGGCCCTCCGACAAGCGGGCTACGCCCTCGTCGTCGTCACCAACCAGAGCGGTGTGGCCCGCGGGTTCTTCACTGCGGAGACCATGAGCGCCATGCACGACCGGTTGACCCTGCTCCTCGCCCACCACGGCGTTCATCTCGATGCCATCTACGCCTGCCCTCACCACCCGGAAGGCACCCTTCCCGCGTACCGAAGCGCCTGTCAGTGCCGGAAACCGGCTCCGGGAATGCTCCACCAAGCCGCCCACGACCTCGGACTCGATCTCACCCGATCCTGGATGGTCGGAGACTCACCAAGCGACGTCGCCGCCGGTCAGCGAGCCGGAACCCGCACCGCCCTCGTCGGCCGCCAAGCACTCAACTGCCCACGCCCGGACCTCCAGTCCTCGACCACTTACGACGTGCTCCGCCAACTGATCTGACGGCCGAGGGCTGCTCGGAGCCTTGTGCCTCAATTCACCAAGACGCTGCCCTTAGTCGATGAAGTCTTGTGTGAAATAGAAGTAAGTAGCTGGACTCCCGTCGGGAGATGTGCCGGGCCCATAGGATGTTCCCAGGCCGGCCCGTGTGTGATTTCGGTCGAGGAGGTTGGCTCTGTGTGCTGGTTCATTCATCCACCAGTTGAACGCATCCTGGGGCGTGGGCGGAGGAGCGTTTCCTGAGGACCATCCGAAGTAGACGTTCTCGCTGCCGGAAATTCCGACGGCTCTCATGATCCGCTCTGGTGGTGTACTGCCGTCCGATCCCATGTGGCCGGGCCATCCGTTCCATATCTGGTCCTTCAGGCCGGGGTGGTCGGCGAGGTCCTGACTGTGGGCGCGTGTCGCGCCGACGAGCGCTGCGTCTATTGATACGTCCGGGCACCCGTTCTGCTGACGGGCGCTGTTGACGAGGTCGAAGGTGACCAACTCCTGCCAATCCATGTAGACCTGGGGTTCATCTGGCCAATGGTCGATGACGAATGTCAAGCCGCTCGCCTGATGTCCGCCGCCCGCAGCGCATAGACCTTTCTCCGGAAAACCGTCGAAGAACATGGCGTAGCAATTGGCGCAGTAGCGCCAGTTCGTTTGCTGGGTCGGGGCGTCTCCTGAACCGTCATGCCGGACGGTGCACATGTAGCCGCTCGCCTGGTGACCGCCACCCGCAGCGCATGTGCCCTTTTCTGGAAAACCGTCGAAGAATAAGGCGCAGCAATTGCCGCACCGGCGCCAGTTCGTCTGCTGGGTGGGGGTCTCCGTCGCGTCGGAGGGGAAGCTGTATGCGAAGCCGAAGGCTTTGTGTCCTTGGCCGGCAGGGCATGCGCCTTTCTCCGGAAGAATGTCGAAGAACAGGGTCTGGCATTTGTAGCAGGAGCGCCAGTCGACCAGATTGGTCATGGGATCCTCCAGGACTTGACGCAAGACCTGTTGGTTCTTGCGGGCCCCCTCGGAGTTGAAGCGGGGCGGGGTGCCGGACGGTGCCGCCCCTCCCAGGATGGCGCGCAGGAAGCACCTGCGCACGGTACCGGTGGGCGTTCGGCGGGAGCTGGGGGAGCAGCTGCAGCTGGGTGTGCGGCGGCCGCAGGTGGACCCGCGGCCCCGGTGGCCGTGGCTGGCCCCGCGTGGCCCTTCGCCCAGGCCCGCGCTCAGTCGAGGCCGGCCTCGAAGCGGGCTTCGGGGACCGGCGACCGGATCATCCCGAGTGCGTCAGGACCAGACGGTGACCTGCTCGGATGCCGGTCCCTCGTCGGCTCGCGCGGGGCGTTGCGACACGCGGGGTTTCTCATTGTCCCGCTACCTCGAAGTGATCAGGTATGGGCGTCTAATGGTAGTTTGTCATGATTTTTCGTCAGGTGTTCTGTGTCGCTTGCGCCTTGTCGCGCGGGGGTGCGGGGCGCTTTGTTGTGAGGAGAGGTGAACCTGCGGATGAGCGCTCGTACTCGTGGACAGGGCGATCCGCCGTGGTACCGGGTCAGCCGTCAGTGGCCCGTGGCCGTGTCCAACAGGGCCCTGGCCGGTGAGGCGCCCCCGGGCGGTGCCGTCGTCGCATCCGATCCGGTCGGCTCGGGTGGACGGCGCGGGGAGCGCCGTGCGGGGGTGGTGTCGGTGGGGAGCGCGCTGCTGTCCGGTATGGCACTGCTGGCGGCCACGGCTCCACCGGCGACCGCCGCGCCGGTGGGGGCCGTGCCGGTGCGGACGCAGCGGGCTGATCCGTCGCAGACCTTCACCTTCACCGGCGCTTCGCAGACCCTGACGGTTCCGGCGGCGGCGGTGGTGACGATCACCGCGGACGGTGCCGGCGGCGCCGACAACACCGGCACCGCCTGTTCCGTCACGGGGACCGGTGGGGCGGGAGCGCGGGTGGTGACCACCCTGCCGCAGACCACCACATCGACGACCTTCACCATCAACGTCGGCGGCACTGGTGGCAAAGGCTGCAACGGCACCGGGACGCCGGGTGCCGGCGGGTTCAACGGCGGCGCCCCAGGGGGAGGTTTTCCGCTCACCGGTTTTCGTTTCGAGGGCCCGGGTGGGGGCGGGGCCTCCAGCGTCAGCACGGGCGGTTCCCTGCTGGTGGTCGCCGGGGGCGGCGGTGCCGCCGGTGGCACCGGAGCGGGCTCGGGGGGAGGGAACGGTGGCAACGGCGGGACAACGCCGGACGCCACCGGCGGCACCTCGGGAAGTGCCACCGGCCCTGGGGCTTCGCCGGGGCAGGGCGGGGGCGGTGGCAGCACCAGCACGAGCACCGGGGGTGCCGGCGGGGCTGCCGGCACCGTTGCGTTCTGTGCGGTCATGAACGGTGGGCCGGGGAGCGGGTTCTTGGGTGCCACGGTCGGTACCGGTGGCGCCGGGGGCAGCTTCGACGGCGGCTGCGCCGCTTCTGTCATCGCTACTGGTGGCGGCGGTGGGGGCGGGTACTTCGCCGGCGGGGGCGGCGGTAGCGGCGCCGTCAACAAGACGGGCACCTCAGCAGGTGGGGGAGGGGGTGGTGGGGGCAGCAGCTTCGCCACTCCCACGGGTAGCGGCACGAGCTACGCGCTCTCGACGATCGGGACGGCGAACCACAGCGGCCAGGTGATCATCTCCTACACGGTCCCGTCCCTGACCATCACCAAGACCCACGCCAGGCACTTCACCCAGGGACGGGACGGCATCTACACCATCGCCGTCGGCAACGCCGCCGGGGCCGCTCCGACCGACGGCACCACGGTCACCGTGCACGACACCCTCCCCGCGGGGCTCAAGGCCGACAGCATCAGCGGCACGGGCTGGACCTGTGACCGGGGCACGCTCACCTGCACCCGCAGTGACGTCCTTCCCGCCGGGAGCAGCTACCCGCCCATCACGCTGCAGGTCGATGTCTCCTGCCGGGCCGACGACGAGGTCACGAACACCGCGACCGTCACCGGGGGCGGCGACACCACCACCCACACCGCCACCGACCCCACCACGATCAAGCACCACAAGCACGACGAACACGACGAGTACGACATGCGCTGCGACCACCACGAGCACTGGTAGACCAGCCCGGGGCCCGACGGGACGAAGCACCGGCCACCAACACGGGGGCCGGTGCTTCGTGCTGTCCGGCAAGGGGTCCGAAGGTGTGACCTGGCCTGCTTGCAGTGCTAGCTCCTGGAGGGTCCTGGGCGGGGCCGTCGGCCCGGTGCGGATGCGCGCTGGGCCATTGGTGTGCAGGGTGGATGGGTACGGTCCGGGCTGCTAGGCGGCGGCGGTCCGTCCAGCCGGGGATGTGTTCGGCGGGCGGGTGATCGCCCGGCCGCCGGTGAACTTCCCGGGAGCGCCGTCGACGACCGAAGGAGACGCCATGTCCACCTGGAAGATCCTCCGCCGGGCTCTGGCCCCGACCGCCCTCGCCACCGTGCTGGCCGCGGCGTTCACGCTGCCGTCGCCGGCGCTCGCCACGGAGGCTCTCGCCCCGCAGGTGGCGGCCGCTGCCGCGCCGGTCTCGTTCGTCGGCCTGCCCGACCGGCCGCTGCCGACCGACCACGCGGCGCACCCGATCACCGTCACCTACCGCAACGACTCGTCGGCGGACCGGACCGTCGCCCCGCAGATCCTCGTCGAGTCACCGGACAACGGGCCCTTCCTCGCCCCGAGGGACATCAAGCTCGAGGTCCTGACCGGCGGCCACTGGAAGACCGTGCGGCTGGCCAGCGAGACCGGCACGCTGTACACCGACCTCACCCGGGCGAAGCTGGTCCTCCACAGCCATCACACCCTCACCCAGCGGTACCGGCTCACCGTCGTCAACGCCGGCCCGGGCACGGTCCAGCCCAGGATCGCGCTGTACGCCTGAAACCCTCGGGGCTTCGCTGGCCGCGTGGGCCGCGTGGGCCGCATCGAGATGCCCGGTGACTCGCACGCGGCCACGAACGATGCCGGGACGTCTTCGGAGCGGGGGATGCCGGCGGGACGGGCGTCTCGGTGGCCGGCCGGGGTTCCGTGACGGCTTCGCGCCCTGCCCGCCTGTCGCCGTGCCGACCAGGGGCCCGACAGCCGCCGCGACGCCCTGTGGTGCCGTTCCCCCATCGGCCGGGTGTGGTGGCGGTCTCAATGGCAGCCGATTGGCACTGACTCAAGGTGATGGCGGTGGGCCGGTCGGTGATGGCGCCGGGGCTGGGGCCGTGAGTGCGCTCACATGCGAATGCGGTGTACGACGACGGATAGTGGTGTCCGTTTTGCACTATTTTGCAACTATTTGGCATGTTATTGGGGGGCGTTTGCGCAGGCCGGGAGGGTTCGGCGCGCTCCGGGCGGCCCGCCTCTCGAATCAGTGCCGGTCTCTGGGCTACGACGGCGGGTCGTAGCGAGGGGGTCTTGGCGAGCGCCGATCCGGTCTGGCAACTTTGCATTCATCGCCAGCCACACCGGCTCCTGTCCCACCGGTGAACGGCTCACCGCCGAGTCACATCCCGCGACCGTTCGGCCCCTGTCCGGCCACGGTCGAGGCGGGGAGTGACACCGGCCCAACTGATTGAGGTCTTGTCTATATGCCCGCTTTCAAGCTCCGCATGCGTACCTCTGCCGTGATTCTCGCCGGTGCCGCCGGTGTGACCGCCCTGGGTGCCGCCGTGGTCCCCGCCGTCGCCTCGGCTGCGGACGCCTCCCCGCAGGCCCTCGCCGCTCAGATCGTGCCGGCGGACCAGCTGGCCTCGTTCAGCCAGATCATCTCCCACGAGTCGGGCTGGAACGTCACGGCGACCAACCCGAGCTCGGGCTCGTACGGTCTGGGCCAGGCGCTGCCGGCCTCCAAGATGGCCTCGGCCGGTGCGGACTGGAAGACCAACCCGTCCACCCAGATCAAGTGGTCGCTGGACTACATGAACACCCGCTACGGCAGCCCGAACGCCGCCTGGAACTTCTGGCAGGCCAACCACTGGTACTAAGCCGACCATTCGGCTTCCCCTCACCCCGGGGGCCGGACAGGGGCAACCGGAGTGACCCACGAAGGGCCTGTGCCAGCGCATCCGCGCAGGCACAGGCCCTCGTGCCGTCTCCGGCCGTCCGAAACACCCCGATCGGCAGCAGCGCACCCCTCTGGGGCGTCAGTTACGTGTTGCTCATGAGGCCGTCGAACCGCGGTGACACAACGGTCAAACGGCGCGAAAAACGGCCTCCTAGCGTCTTCCTCATGACCTACGAACGCCGAACGTCCCATGACCACGAGACCCCCTCCGTTGGCCGTGGCCTGCGCCGCGGTGCCGCCTTCTGCGCGGCCGCCCTCGCTGCCGTCCTCGCCCTGACCTCCTGCGGAAGTTCCCCGGCCGAGGACGGGGGTGGCCCGGGGCCGACGAAGGCCGGCGCCGAAGGGCTGAAGAAGCCCTCAAGGATCCTGTGGATGGGTGACTCCATCGCCGTCGGGCAGGCCCAGCCGCTGGCCGCCGCGCTCAAGTCCACCGGTATCGAGCTCACCTCCATCGCCGCCGACGGCGGCGGCGCAGCGGTCGGGCCGGTGGCGATGTCCAGCGGCGACGTCGCCTCCCGGCTCGCGTCGGTTCGCCCCGAGCTGGTGGCCTACCAGATCACCACCTATGACTGGGGCAGCCCGCAGGAGCAGCAGCAGGCGTACGAGAAGCTGATCGGCACGGTCAAGGCCGCGGGTGCCCGGCTGGTGATCGTCACCACTCCGCCGTTCGACACGGGCGATGACTTCTACGCCCCGCACAAGGCCGACATCGAGTCCGCTCCGGGGGCGGCGAAGGCGGCCGTCGCCGCGCACCCCGGCGATGCCTTCTTCCTCGACGCCTCCGCCCTGTGGGGCACCGACTTCAAGGCCCCGCAGGCGCAGCGTTCGAACGACAGGACGCACTCCTGCCAGCAGGGCACGGCGAAGTTCGCGCAGTGGTTCACCACCGAGGTGGGCAAGCTGGCCGGGTTCTCGCCCGCCGATCCCAAGAGCTGGGCCAACGGCGACTGGACCAGGTCGGACGTGTTCGCCCAGCTGAACTGCGCCTGAGCCGGTGTCCGAGATGGTGTCCGAGATGAAGACCGCCTCGCCGGCGGGCCGGCGGCGGAACGCGCGCGCGTCCCGCCGCCAGCCGGGCACGGGGCCTGCCGCGCGCTCCGGCTCCCGCCGCTCCCATGTCCCGGCCCTGGACGGCCTGCGCGGGCTGGCCGTCCTCGGGGTCCTCCTGTTCCACCTCGGGGACTTCCCCGGCGGGTTCCTGGGGGTCGACCTGTTCTTCGTGCTCTCCGGCTTCCTCATCACGGGGCTGTTGCTGCGGGAGGCCGGGGAGAACGGCGGCCGGATCGACCTGGCGGCCTTCTGGGGCCGCCGGGCCAGGCGGCTGATGCCCGCCCTCGCCCTGGCCCTGGGCTCGGCGATGGTGCTGGCCTCCGTGCTGGGCACGGCGGCCATGGCCCGCTTCGCGCACCAGGACGCCCCCTGGGTGGTGGCCAACCTCGCGAACTGGCATTTCATCGACGCGCAGGTCGGTTACTTCCAGGCGAACCCGACCCGGGTGTTCACCCACCTGTGGAGCATCGCGGTGGAGGAGCAGTTCTACCTGCTGTGGCCACCGCTGGTGCTGCTTCTGCTGCGGCTGCGCCGGACCGCGGGTGCCGGCGTGGGTGCCGGCGCGGTGGCCGGCGTGGCGCTGGTCGGTGCGCTGGTGTCCGCGGCGCTGATGGCGCTGCTCGTCGACCCGATGGACACCACCCGTGTCTACGAGGGCACCGACACCCGCGTGTTCGCCCTGCTGCTCGGCGCGCTCGCGGCGACTCCGGAGGTGCGGCTGCGGGTGGCGCGGCTGCCGGGACCCGCCGCGGGCCGGCTGGCGCTGATCCCGGCGGGCCTGCTGGCCGCCGGGTGGGCGCTGGCCTCGGGGACGGGGCAGATCGTCCTCTTCCGCGGCGGGTTGCTGCTGCACTCGGCGGCGGCGGCCGCGCTGATCGCCCTGCTCGCGCACGCCCCGGCGTCCCCGCTGGGCAGGGTGCTGAGCCGGCGCCCGCTGACGGTACTGGGCGGGCTCTCGTACGGCCTGTACCTGTGGCACTGGCCGCTGATCCTGCTGCTGGACCACGCTGGTCCCCGCCTGGACGGCTGGGTTCGGACCCTGTGGCTGGGCGGGCTGGCGGTGGCGGTCGCGGCCTGCTCGAAGGCGCTGCTGGAGGACCCTGTCCGCTACCGGGCGCGCTGGGCCCACGGCCGCCCCGGGGTCCTGGCGGCCGTGAGCACACTGGCCGCGCTCGCCGCACTGTGGCTGGTGCTGCCGCTGATCGCGCCGACGGCGTCGGGTGCCGTCGTGGACGTCACCCAACTGTCCCTCCCCTGAGGCGCGGTGGCCGGATCCGCGCTGTGCCCGCGGGTGTTCGGGCCGGGCTTCGGGACCTCTCCTGGACCGTGGCGGGCAGGTAGGCATCCGGTGCCGGTGACCCGGCTCGCCGAGCCCGGGTCGGGTTCCGTCGGACTCAGCCGGTGTGGTGGAGGTCGCACTGCACGAAGACCGGTCCGGGGGCGTCGCTGCTGACCATGGCGATCCGGGGGGCGGTCGCGGTGGTCGCGGGGGCGTCCTCGGCGGTGCAGACCAGCTGCTGGATGGCGTAGGGGCTCAGCGCGGAGGTCGGCCAGGACAGGCGCAGGGTGACGGTGCCGTCCTCGGTGGCTGCGGTGACCTTGCCGGAGGCGGGCAGGGCGGTGCCGAGACCGGTGTGCTGCTCCGTCCGGGTGGGGCCTGCCATGAGGGTTTCCAGGGTCTGCTGGAGGCCTTCGCGTTCGGTGCCCGGCCTGATCGTCAGGCGGATTCCCTGGGGGCTGAGGAAGTACAGCCGGGTGCCGGACTCGATCCCGGTGGCGGGCTTGCCCGACTTCACCGCGCCCGCGGTGTCGGGGATCGCGCAGCCGCAGGCCGTGAGGAGCAGCGCCGCTGCGGCGATCGCGCGGAGGCGGATGGTCATGGGGCGTCCTTCGTCAGGGGTCCGCGGGGCAGGACGAGGGTGAACACCGCGCCGCTGCCGGGGGCGTTGGCGGCCTCGATGAAGCCGCCGTGCAGGCGGGCGTTCTCCTGGGCGATGGCCAGGCCGAGCCCGCTGCCCTCGGAGCGGGTGCGCGCCCTGTCCGCCTTGTAGAAGCGGTCGAACAGGTGGGGGAGTTCGGCGGGCGGGATGCCCGGGCCCCGGTCGGTGACGGTCAGCACCAGGTCGGATCCCGGCCCCGGGCCATGGGTGGTGAGGGTGAGGCGTACGGGCGGGCGGCCGTGGCGCAGGGCGTTGCCGGCCAGGTTGGCGACGATGACGTCGAAGCGGCGCGCGTCCAGGCGGACGGGCAGGGCGGCGGGCAGGTCCAGCTCGACCCGGTCGCTCCAGCCGCGCAGGTCGAGGGTGGCGCGTACGGCTTCCGCGGCGTCCACGTCCTCGGTGCGCAGCGGGGCGGCGCCGGCGTCCATGCGGGAGATCTCGATGAGGTCGTTGACCAGGCGGGTGAGGCGCCCGGTCTCGTTGCTGATCATGCGCAGGGCGGTCGCGGTGTCGGCGGGCAGGTGCTCGGCGTCCTCGTCGAGGATGTCGGTGACGGCGACCATGGCGGCCAGCGGGGTGCGCAGCTCGTGGGAGACGTCGGCGGCGAACCGCCGGCCCTGGCTCTCGACCGCCCGCAGTTCCTCGATGGTGCCCTGGAGGGTGCGGGCGGTGTGGTTGAACGTCTTGGACAGCTGGGCGAGTTCGTCGTGACCGGAGACGGCGAGGCGGGTGTCGAGCCGTCCCTGGGCGAGGGCCTGGGCGGCGTCGCCCAGGGCGCGGACGGGGCGCAGGACCTGGCGGGTGGCGAGCAGGGCGAGGCCGGCGGCCAGTACGGCGGCGAACGCGCCGGCGCCGGTGGCGGCGGCCAGCAGCGCGCTGGTGGCCGCCTGTTCGCGGTCCAGGGGCAGGAGGGCGTAGACGGTCAGCCCGGACAGGTCGCCGGCTCCTGAGGCGGGGCCGGCGGGGGTGCGGGTGACGGGGACGCCGACCGCGAGCCAGGAGTGCCCGTCGGCGGTGAACCGCTGGAAGGCGCCGTGGCCCGAGCCGACGGTGTCCTGGAGGGCGGCCGGGACGGTGACGGCGGCGGTCCACTCGGAGTGGGCGGCGCCGTAGCGGGCCAGGACGTGCCAGTCGCGGAAGCCGCCGGTGCCCGAGAGCCGCAGGGACAGGCGATCGAGTTCGGCCTGGGTCGGGGGGAAGGGCAGGGAGGGGGCCAGGACGTCGACGCGGCGGCGCAGCTCGTCCAGGGCGGTGTCCTGGGTCAGGTCGAGGGTGGAGCCGGTGGCGGCCTGGTAGGTGAGTGCGGAGGTGGCCAGGGCGCTGACTGCGGCGGTGGCGACGAACGCGGCGAGCATCCGCGGACGCAGCCCCAGGACGGCCCGCCGCCATCGGAGGAAGCGGGAGGCGTCGGCGCGGTCCGGCCGGTCGTCGGCATGGGCGGTGCCGTTCGCGGCATCGCCCGTGCGGGCGGTGCCGGTCGAGGGGTGCTTCGGTGTGCGTGGCGAGGAGGTCACAGCGGTCCGAAGCGGTAGCCGAAACCGCGCACGGTCTGGAGGTAGCGGGGTGCGGACGGGTTGTCCTCCAGCTTTGCGCGCAGCCGGTTCACCCCGGCGTCGACCAGGCGGATGTCCTCCTGGCGGCTCAGGCCCCAGACGGAGTCCAGCAGCTGCTCCCGGCTGAAGACCCGGCCCGGCGCGGCGGACAGCTCCAGCAGCAGGCGCAGCTCGCCGGGTGCCAGGGGCAGCGGGGTGCCGCGTTTGGCGACGGTCAGCGCGGCCCGGTCCAGCACCAGGTCGCCGTGCACCTCCCGTACCGGCTCGGCCGCCCCGGGCGCGGGGGACACGGTGGTGGTGCGGCGCAGGACGGCCTTGATCCGGGCGTCGAGAACCCTGGACTGTGCGGGCTTGACCACGTAGTCGTCGGCCCCGTACTCCAGGCCGAGGACGGTGTCGATGTCGTCCCCCCGCGCGGTCAGCATGATCACCGGGACGCTCCCGTGTGCGCGCAGCCGTCGGCACACCTCGAAGCCGTCGATCCCGGGCAGCATCAGATCCAGCACCACGATCTCCGGAGGCTCCCGGAACGCCTGTTCCAGGCCGTCCTCGCCGGTGGCGGCCATCCGTATCTCGTGGCCCTGGCGGCGCAGGCCCAGGGCCAGCGCCTCGCGCACCGACGCGTCGTCCTCGATCAGCAGTACCCGTGACATATCCACCAGTATCGGGCCCTCCGATCTGCGCAGGGGCCGTGGAGCGGGGATCGGCGAGGTTGTTGCAGAACGCTCATACGCAGCTCACAGGCCTGGAAACCGTGCGGCGGACGGTGGTTCCCGTCGCGGTGGCCGACTCCGCCGAACGGAAGGCACTGCACGGGGCGGCCTCGCGCCCGCCGTCCGAGCCCCCGGGCCCCCGGACGGCCGGGTCAGGCCGTGGGGAATTCGACCCGGACCCGCAGTCCGCCCGTGCCGGCGGGGACGGCGGTGACGACGGCGTGATGGGCGCGCGCGATGGAGGCGACGATGGACAGGCCCAGGCCCGCGCCCTCACCCGGGCTGTGCCGACGCTCCCGGAGGCGGCGGAAGGGCTCGAAGAGATAGGGGACCGTCTCCGGCGGCACCTGGGGGCCGGTGTTGGCGACCTCCAGGACACCGTCGTGCACGCCGACCTCGACCCGGCCGCCGTCGTGGTTGTAGCGCAGGGCGTTGCCGACCAGGTTGCGCACCAGGTGTGCCAGCAGCACCGGATCACCCTCGACGGACACGGGGGCGGTGTCGGTCGAGACGGTGACGCGGTTCTCCCGGTCTTCCTGCGAGGCGGCGCACTCGGCGGCCACCGCGCGGGCCAGCTGGTCCAGTGCGACCGGTTCGCGGCGGTCCAGCCTCTGGTCGGAGACGGACAGCAACAGCAGTCCCTCGATGAGCCGTTCGCTGCTTTCGGAGACCTCGATCAGTTTGCGGCGGACCCGGGCGACGGCGGCCGGATCCTCGGTGGCCAGCCCGATTTCGGCCGCGGCCCGCTGCACCGCGAGCGGAGTCCGCAGTTCGTGTGCGGCGTTGGCTGCGAACCGCTGCTGCGCACCCACCAGTTGTTCCATGCGGTCGAGCATGGCGTCGAAGGTGTCGGCGAGTTGTTTGAGCTCGCCCGGGGGTGCGTCGAGGGCGATCCGCTCGTGCAGGTTCTCACCCGAGAGTCGCCGCGCCGTGTTGGTGATCACGGCCACCGGGCGCAGCACCCGCCCCGACATCCACCAGGCCAGTGCCACCGAGATGACGGCGAAGGCGGCCAGCGCGATCAGGGAGACGGTCAGCAGCTGGTTCTGGGCCGCCTGCTCGGCGGCCTGGGTGACGACCTTGACGGCCTGGAAGTGGGACTGTCCGCCGTCGGCGGGGGTGGTTCCGGGTAGAGCGTTTGCGGGTGCGGCGGTTCCCACCGTGAGGGTTTGCGCCGCGGAGGGGGCCGGGGTCCCCAGTGTGGCCAGTCGCGGTTCGACGGCGACGGCCGTGCTGATCGAGGTGTACAGACTTTCCCGGACCAGGAAGTTGACCAGGAAGATGAGCATGGCCCCGGCGAGGACGAGCAGCCCGCCGTAGAGCATGGTCAGCCGGCCCCGTTCCCCGCCCGGCAGCCGCGGGCTTGGTCGGCCGGGCAGCGGAGGGCGGTTCAGGCCGGCCGGGGCGAAGCGCCTCACGCCGGGACGCCGATGCGGTAGCCGTGGCCGGGCACGGTGTCGATGACCGAGGGCTCGCCGAGCTTGGCGCGGAGTTTGCTGAGGACGACCCGAACCGCGTTGGTGCGGTATCCCATGTTCTGCTCCCACACCTGCTCGATCAGGTCATCACCGCAGACCACGGCGCCCTCGGCCTGCATCAGCACCTCCAGTACGCCGAACTCCTTGCGGGACAGGGCGAGGTAGCGGCCCTCCCGGAAGGCTTGGCGGCGGGCGGTGTCGAGGGTGATGCCCGCACGTTCGATGACCGGCGGAAGGGCGGGGTGGGTGCGGCGGCCGAGCGCCAGTACCCGGGCCAGCAGCTCCTCGTAGGCGAACGGCTTGGTGAGGTAGTCGTCCGCGCCCAGGTCCAGGCCGTCGACGCGGTCGCGGACGGTACCGGAGGCGGTGAGCATCAGCACCCGGGTGAGCAGCCGTTGCTCGACGACGCTCCGGCACACCTCGTCGCCGTGCGCCCCGGGCAGGTCGCGGTCGAGCACGAGCACGGCGTAGTCGGTGAGCCTCAGCCGCTCCAGCGCGTCGGCGCCGTTGTACACGACGTCGACGGCCAGGGCGTCGCGCCGCAATCCCTCGGCGATCATGTCCGCCAGGAATTCCTCGTCCTCCACGATCAGTACACGCATGACACCAGGTGTACCTGAAACCCACCTTTCGTCGCCGTAAAGGTCTCGGCTGACAGCGGCGAAATGCGGGTGCGTGCCAGCCTCTGCGTGGTCGGAGCGGCCGGAGCGGTCGGCCGCTCGTCATCGGCCACTCGTCATCGGACACGGAGGAATTCCATGCGGAACCACATGCGGAACCACAGGTACGGCGCGGCGGCCGCGTTGGTGGCAGGGCTCGCGCTGTTCGCCACGGCCTGCGGCGGAGGCGGCACGGGCTCCGGCGGGGGCGGCGGCTCGGACTCGTCGGGCAAGGGCGCGGCGGCGGACCAGGCCTACGAGCACCGTAAGTGCCTGCGCGAACACGGCGCCCAGGTGAAGGAGCCCGAGCCGGGCCAGGACCCGCGGGCCATGGTCCTGGAGGGCGGCCAGGACAAGATGGCGGAAGCCCTCAAGGCCTGCGGGGGAGCCGGTGGCTCGGGTGGCGCGAAGATGTCCCAGGCCGACAAGGACAGGGCCCTCGCATTCGCCCAGTGCATGCGCGGTAACGGTGTGGACATGCCGGACCCCAAGTTCGACGGCGACTCGGCGATGTCGGGATCGGCGATGAAGGTCCCGGAGGGCGCCGAGAAGGACAGGTTCGACCAGGCGAACAAGGCGTGCAGTGGTCAGAATGCGCAGTGAGCGCGGGCGCAGCCGCCGAACGTACCTGATCGCCGTGCTGGCCACCTCGGTCACGCTGGCGGGCGGGGTCACGGCCCTCTCGCAGGCCGGAGGCAGCGGCAACGCCGGCGTGGCACGCACGGACGGGCTGCCGCCGAGCACGGGCTCGGTGGAGCGGCAGGACCTGAGCAGCCGGACCCGGGTGGACGGGACCCTCGGCTACGCCGAGGAGCGCCGGATCAACGCCGGTGTGCCGGGCACCCTCACCTGGCTCCCGGAGGCCGGCGCGGTGGTGAAACGCGACGGGGTCCTCTACGAGGTCGACGGCCGGAAGGTCCGGCTCATGGTCGGCGAGCGCCCGATGTACCGGACGCTGAAGGCCGGAGACGAGGGGGCGGACGTCAGGCAGCTGAAGGAGAACCTCCGCGACCTGGGCTACGGCAAGGGGCTGGCCGCGGACGAGAAGTTCACCGCCGGTACGGCGGATGCGGTCAAGCGCTGGCAGAAGGCCCACGGCCTGGCCCAGAGCGGCGAGATCGGCCCCGACCAGATCGCCTTCTCGCCCGCGGCGGTGCGGATCAAGAAGAACGACGCGGCCGTCGGCGACCAGGCCGCTCCCGGCAAGCCGGTCCTCACCGCCACCGGCTCCGAACGGCAGGTGCAGATCAAGATCGAGGTCTCCCGGGCCGACCTCGCCAAGCCCGGCACCCGGGTCGAGGTCGCCCTGCCCGGCGGCGGCAAGGCCAAGGGCAAGGTCGCCTCCGTCGACCGCACCATCGGTGAGGACGGCAAGGAGCAGGGCTCCCCGGACAAGCCCGCCAAGATCACCGCCCGGGTGGTCTTCGACGACCCGGGGCAGGCGGAGGGCTTCGACCAGGCGCCCGTCACCGTCGAGCTCGAAGGCGAGGTCCACAAGGACGTGCTGACCGTACCGGTCAACGCACTGCTCGCGCTGTCCGGCGGAGGCTTCGGCATCCAGATCGTGGAGAACGGGAAGGTGCGCGAAGTCCCGGTCGAGCTCGGCATGTTCGGACAGGGCCGGGTCGAGGTCAGCGGGACCGACCTGACCGAGGGAATGAAGGTCGGGGTGCCCAAGTCATGAGCACCGTGGTCGAGTTGAACCAGGTCACCAAGGAGTACCCGGGCGGGGTCACGGCGCTGCACGGGGTGGACCTGCGCATCGGACGCGGCGAACTGCTCGCCATCGTCGGCCCTTCGGGGTCGGGCAAGTCCACCCTGCTGCACATCGTCGGCACCCTGGACCGGCCCAGCGCCGGATCCGTCACCCTGGCGGGCCACGACGTCGCCGCCCTCTCCGACCGCAGGCTGTCCGCCCTGCGCGCCCGGCACATCGGCTTCGTCTTCCAGTCCTTCCACCTGGTGGCCGGGGTCAGCGCCCGGGACAACGTCGCCGAGGGCCTGCTCTACTCGGGCCTGCCGCGCGCCCAGCGCCGCAGGCGCGCGGCCCTGGCCCTGGAGCGGGTCGGGCTCGCGGACCGCATGCACCACCGTCCGCACGAGCTGTCCGGCGGCCAGCGCCAGCGGGTGGCCATCGCCCGGGCGGTGGTCGGCGAACCGGACCTGCTGCTGGCCGACGAGCCGACCGGCGCGCTGGACTCCGCGTCGAGCGAAGCGGTGATGGAGCTGCTGTACGACCTCAACGCCCAGGGCGCCACCATCGCGGTGATCACCCACGATGGCGAGATCGCCGACAGCCTGCCACGCCAGGTCCGCATCCGCGACGGCCGCGTCGTGGCGGATCTGCGCACCGGCGCCGCCGCCCCGGCCGATCGGGGTGGGCAGCGGTGAGCCGCACACGGCTGGCCCCGGCCCGGCTCGGCCCCCGCGACGTCCTCCACGTCGGCTCGGCCGGCCTGCGCACCCGGCCGCTGCGGGTGGTGCTGTCCGCGCTGGGCATCGCCATCGGCATCGCCACCATGATCGCGGTGGTCGGCATCTCCTCCTCCAGCAAGGCCCAACTCCTTCGGCAACTCGACCAGTTGGGAACCAATATGCTGGTGGCCTCCCCTGGCCAGGGGCTGTTCGGCGAGAAGGTGAAGCTGCCCGAGGAGTCCACCGGCATGCTGGGCCGCGTCCCCGGCGTCGAGCAGGTCGGCGCGACCGGGGACCTGGCGCAGTCCGTCAGACGCAGCGAGAAGATCCCCGACGGCGAAACCGGCGGCATCACCGTGAAGGCCGCCACCGAAGGGCTGCTGGACGTCGTGCGCGGCGCGGTCGGCTCGGGCACCTGGCTCAACGAGGCCAACGGACGCTACCCCTCGACGGTGCTCGGACACGTCGCGGCCCAGCGCCTGGGCATCACCGCCCCAGGCCAGCAAGTCCACATCGGCGGCCAGTACTTCACCGTCATCGGCATCCTCGACCCGCTGCCGCTGGCCCCCGAGATCGAACGGGCCGCCCTGATCGGCTGGGACGGCGCCGGCACGCTGCTGGGCTTCGACGGCCACCCGACCCAGATCTACGAACGGTCGACGGACCAGACGGTCAGCGCGGTCCGCGCACTGATCCCCCGCACCGTCGACCCGCAGAACCCGCACAACGTGCAGGTCACCGACCCCTCCTCGGCACTCCAGGCCAAGGCCGCCACCGAGGGGGCCTTCACCGACCTCCTGCTCGGGCTGGGCGGGGTGGCGCTCCTGGTCGGCGGCGTCGGAGTTGCCAACACGATGATCATCTCAGTGCTGGAGAGGCGCCACGAGATCGGACTGCGCCGCTCCCTGGGCGCCACCAGGGGCCAGATCCGCCTCCAGTTCGTGACGGAGTCCCTCCTGCTCTCCGGACTGGGCGGGCTGGCCGGCGTGGCTCTGGGCGCGGCCGCCACCTACGCCTTCGCCGCCGCGGGCGGCCTGCCCTGGGTGGTCCCCCTGTGGGCCGTCACCGGAGGCTTCGCCGCCACCCTGCTCATCGGCACGGTCGCAGGCCTCTACCCGGCCGTCCGCGCCTCCCGACTCTCCCCGACCCTCGCCCTCCACACCGGCTAACGGGCGGCACGGCGTGGGGCACTCCCTCCAGTGAGACCCCCCCCCCAGACCCCCCGGCGCGGCCCG